>VGNK01000302.1 GCA_016866055.1 Chloroflexota bacterium
CCCGAAGCCCGGCGCGACGGTCGCCCGGCTGCGCGAGCGCCTCGCGGCCGAGGCCGCACTGCCGCGACTCGCCGCGGCGATCGCCCGCCCACGCGCGCGCGACGCCCGCCGCGAGTGCGAGGACGTGCTCGGCGAGCTCTACGATCTCGTCGCGCGGACGCAGGCCGGGACCACGCTGGTCGAGCGCTCGGCGCTCGATCTGCCCGAGATCGCGCCGGCGTTCTACCTCGAGATGCGCCGCGACCTGATCGCCCGCGTCACGCGCTGGCTCGAGCGGCGGATCCGCGCGAGGCAGCTGCGCGCGGTGCCGGACGTGGCGATCGTCGCCCGGCTGCTCCTCGAGACCATCACCTGGTTCGCGCGCCACCGCCTGCGCGACCGCGACACGCCGCCGGTGGACGACGCGCTGGCGCGCGCCACCACGATCGACTTCCTCGTCGCGGGGCTGCTGCCGCCGCCGTCGAGCGGACGGACGTCGTCGTGATCCGGCTCGCCACGGCGACGATCGTCGCGCTGCACCTCGTCCTGCTCGCCGCGTCGCTGGGCGACTACCGGGTGAGCGTCGACTCGGCCTACCACGTGGCACTCGCGCGGCAGTACGGCGAGCGCGGCGCGTTCTGGTGGGACGACATCCACTACGCGCCGGCGCACCGGCCGAACCTGCAGGGTCCCGCGGTGCACGTCGCGGTGGGTGCCCTCGGACGCTTGCTCGGCGGCTCGGGCGACGACTACGTCCGTGCGAACGCCATCGTCGGGCTCGTCGGCTGGCTCGCGGCCGTGCTGACGCTCGCGCACTTCGCGCGCCGCGAGGGCGGCGACCGCGCGGCACTCCTCGCCGTCGCGGCGTTCACCGGCAGCGCGTTCGCGTCGGGGTCGTTCTCGATCAACCTCCCTTCGGGGTGGCTCTTCGTCGTGACGCCGTGGGCGATCGACGCCTTCCTCGGCGGGCGCCTCTTCGCCGCGACACTGCTCACGACGCTCGCCTGCTACACGCACCTCGGCGGCTTTCTCACCGCACCGTTCGGGCTCGCGCTCGCGGCGCTCCTGCCGAACGACGCGCCGCCGGGTCGAGGACCAAGGTTCGCGGCGCTGCTTCTAGTCGGCACGGGCGTCGCGCTGCTCACCGCGCCGTACTGGATCCACTTCCTGCGCGGCCTGCCCTGGTACGTCGGGCGCAAGGGCGACAGCGCGTGGATGATCGAGCCGCTGCTGCTCGCGTTGTGGCTCGCCGGGCTCGCCGCCGCGGTGCGCGCGCGGCGGACGTTCCTCGTCGCGTGGGGGCTCGCGCCGCTCGCGTGGCTCCTGCAGGACGCGAGCCGCTTCCTGCTGCAGGGGACGCTCGCCGGCGCAGCACTCGGCGGCGTCGCGATCGCGGGCTGGCTGGAGAACGCCCGGCGTCCGCTCGTGACGCGCGCGGCGACGGTGCTGCTCGTGCTGGTCGCGACGCTGTTTCCGCTCGGACCACCCGCGCTCGGCGCGGAGCTGCTGTGGCTCGTCGCGCGCTTCCCGCGCATGCTCGACTGGGACGAGCTGCGGCGCGTCGCCGCCGCACTCCCGCCCGCGGTCGACGAGGGGCGCATCGTGCACGGGTACGCGGTGTACGTCCCGAGCGGCCTCGCGGCGTGGCGCCGCATCGAGGGCGAGCGCGGCCACTGGGTCGAGGTGCAGCCGCAGCCCGATCCGGCGTTCGACATCCCGGCCGGCGACAAGGTGTACGCGCTCGCGCTGCCGCCCGACGACGAGACTCTGCAGGCTCTCGCCGTGCGCGGCCGGCTGCGGGTACACGGCGGCGGCGCGTGGATGACGGTGCTCACCCTCGCCGACGCCCCACCGCTCGGCGATGCCCGGGCGGAGCTCGCCGCGACGCTCGCCCGCGACGGCGGATGGATCGCCGACCACTGCGAGCACAACGCGATGGGCGACGTCGCGCAGCTGGTGCTCGATCCGTCGCTCCTCGAGCGGCGCCGTGCGGTCCGCGCCGCGTGCCGCACGCGCGTCGCGCGCATCCAGCTCGCACTGCTCGAGACGTGTCACGCGCTTCAGGACGCCGACCCCGGGCACGCGAAGACCTGCCGCGCCGGCGCCCGCGCTCTCGGCTGGATGAGCGCGATCGTGGCCGACGAAGCGACGCTCGACTTCCGCACCCCCGCGGCGCACCAGCGGATGCGCGACGACATGCGACGCGTGGCGGCGCTCGCAGCCGCGGGCGAGGTTCCGGAGGCCGCGCTCACGGCCACGCTCGACGCCTACCTGGGCGAGATCCGCGGCGGCCTGCTGCCCGCGCAGCGCGCGCCGTTGCCGGGCGCGCAGGCACCGCCGGCCACGCGCGACCCGGCGCGTTGAGCGAGCGGGACGCGGGATCTACTGTCGATCGACGCATGTCCCGCGCTCCCGACACCGACCCGCTCGAAACTCTGGCCACCGAGCTCCAGCCCGCGAGCCCCGGCTTCGCGGCGCGCGTGCGCGACGCGGCCGCGCGCCTGCATCCGGCTGCACCCGCACCGCTGGTCGTCGCGTACGCGGACGCGCTGCGCCGCGCGATCGCGGTGGAGGGCGCGGGACGCGAGGCGAGCCAGGCG
>VGNK01000303.1 GCA_016866055.1 Chloroflexota bacterium
CCGTGCGCGCGACGCTCTCCGACGCGGGATGCGCGGCCCGCTCGATCGCCGTCCACCGCGGCGGCTGGCTCAGCTTCGTCTACGGCGCCCCCGCCGCCGCCAACGCCGCCTTCCCCGCGAGCCTCCCGCCCGCGACCGCCGTCTGGGTGCGGTGCGAGCCCGCCCCCGCGCTCGTCGATCCCGCGAACGCCGGCTACGAGATCGAGGGCACGGCGATCGCGCTCGTCGCGGGGCGCTCGGAGATCGCGATCGTCCCGGGCTCCGCGACGCGCCTGAGGACCTCGCTCACCGAGCACCAGGCGTTCGCCGACCTCGACGGCGTCGCCCGCGTGGAGGCCGCGTCGGTGCTCGTGCACGACCCCGGCGGCAGCGGCACGTTCGTCTACCTCGCGGTCGTGCAGGCGCGGCCCGGGAGGCCCGTGCTCGCCGGCGGGGGCGTCGCGGCGGCGCTCCCGGCGGTGCACCTGGGTGACCGCGTACGCGTGCGCCTCCTCGCCGTCGAGGGCGACCTGCTGCGCGTCGACTACCTCGCACACGCGCCCGGGCAGGCGCTCGCCGAGCCGCCGGCCGTGCTCGTCACGCGGCGCTTCGCGCTCGCCGGCTCGCGGCTCGTGGAGGTGTCGCCCGCGCCGTGAGCCGAACGCCGCGCGCGGCCCCGCGCACCGCCACGGCCGCCGCCGCGCTCGCTACCCTCTCGCGGCACGCCAGCCGCTGAGCGAGACGGGGGACGCGATGGATCCGGTCGACGGACTGCTCTTCGAGCGCGAGGGCGCGGTGGCCACGGTGACCCTCAACCGCCCCGACCGGCTGAACGCGATCACCTGGCCGATGATCGCGGGCATCGCCGACTTCATCGACGAGTGCGCAAACGACGACGCGGTCCGCGCGATCGTGATCACCGGCAACGGCCGTGCCTTCTCCTCGGGCGACGACATCGTGGGCGGGATGGGCGACCGCCCCGCGCGCTACGGGCGGCCGGCGGACATCACCGCGGATCTCGGCGGGCACCACGCGATGGTGAAGCGGATCATGACGGCGCCGAAGCCGGTGATCGCCGCGCTGAACGGTCGCTGCCACGGCGCCGGCTGGGTGACCGCGCTCGCCTGCGACTTCCGCGTCGCGCGCTCGGACGTGCTGATCGGTGACATCCGCGCCGAGAAGGCGATCTTCGCGGGGCAGAGCGTCCCGCTGATCCTGCCGCGCCTGATCGGTCAGTCGCGCGCGATGGACTTGCTGATGACCGGTCGCGTGATCGACGCGGCAGAGGCCGAGCGCTACGGCATTCTGCAGCGTGTCTGGCCGGTCGAGGACTACGAGCGCGAGCTCGCGGACTTCGTCGACTCGCTCGCGAACGGGCCGACGCGCACCTACGCGGCGTGGAAGCTCGCGGTGAACCGCGCGGTGCTGCTCGAGCTCGATGGCTACACGGAGTACGAGAAGCGCATCGCGAACATCGCGCGCGACAGCGACGACAACAAGGAGGGCGTGCTCGCGTTCCGCGAGAAGCGCCAGCCGCGCTTCACGGGGCGCTGACCGCGCGCGGCCGTGCCAGCACCCGCGCCGCGAGCGCCGTCCCCTGCGCGACGAACTCGCCGGCGACGTCGAGGGCGACGAGCGCCAGGAGCAGCCACGCGGCCCGGCGCCGGCGCGCGAGCCGCCCGGGGATCGCGACGAGGAAGCCGATCCCGGCGAGCGCGCCGAGCACCGTGAGCCAGCGGTAGTCGACGGCGACCTGCTCGCGAACGCCGAAACGGTCGGCGGCGAACGCCCGGGTCACGAACGCGTGCTGCAGGACCTTCTCCGCGGCGAGCACGAGCGGCGCGCCGCGCGCCGGGGGCCGCATCCGCCGCCCCATCGCCAGCGCGCCCGGTCGGCCGGGGCTCAGTCGCCCGCGTCGCCGACGGCGAGACGCTCCTCGGCGAGCGGGTCGTGCGCGAGCCCGCTCTCCCCGCTGAAGACCATCGTCGGCCGGGACGCGCCGTCGTACGCGGGCCACGCGCCGATGCCGGGGTGCGCCGGGTCGCCGGTCCGCGCGAAGGCGAGCCAGGCGTCCATCATGTGCGCGGCGAGCCGCTCCGCCTGCGGGCCCGTGCCGGCGAAGCGGTCCTGCGTGGGCGCGTCGAGCGTGCCGAAGACGAACGGCATCTCGAGCGCGTGGCAGGCGCCGAACGCCCCGCGCCGCGCGGGTGACTCCCATGTGAACAGGTACTGGTAGGTGCGCGGCTGGTGCGCGCGCTGCGCGAGCGCGAAGCGCATCGCCGGGGAGCGGAAGCGCAGCTCGCTCGCGATCGCGTCGAAGAGGTCGCCGTTCGACGTCGGGAGGCCGAGCGCCTCGCGCGAGTGCCGGAACGCCGCGATCACGGCCGGGGCGCGCCCCTCGCCGCCGGGACCGAGGGCGCGCGCGACCATCCCGGGGAGCGCCGCGTCCTCGATCGGCGGGCGGTTGGGGACGGCGACGAAGAGCTTCACCTCGTCGCGGTTCGTGCCGATGAGCACCGGGACGTCCGCGGCCTCCCCGGCTCGCACCGCCTCGAGCGGCGCGCGCGGCACGACGTCGCCGTCGCGCACGGGGCCGAAC
>VGNK01000304.1 GCA_016866055.1 Chloroflexota bacterium
TCGGGCTGCACCGCGACGCTCACGCGCACGCCGGCCGGCGCCTCCGCGAGCGCGGTGGGCCCGGTGCGCGCGTCGGCGCCGCCGACCACCACCACGATCTCGCGCAGCCCCGCCGCAGCCAGCAGGTCGAGCCCGTACGCGACGAGCGGGCGGTTGAGGATCGGCACGAGCGCCTTGGGCAGCCCGGGCGTGAGCGGCCGCAGGCGGGTGCCGAGCCCGCCCGTGAGGATCACGCCGAGGGGTTCGTCCGCGGGTCGGGTCAGGGCGGGCTCCCTCTCCGGTGTGCCGCCGCGGCGAGCGCCACGCGGCCGCTGGATACCATAGCGGGATGACGACGCGCCCCACCCCCACGCGGCGGGAGACGACCCGTGAGCGGCCGGCCGTCGAGCCCGAGCGGCACTGCCACCTGGTGCTGCTCGACGACGACCAGCACACCTATGACTACGTGATCGAGATGCTCGGCGCCATCTTCGGCTACGGCGTGGAGAAGGCGTTCGCGCTCGCCCGCATCGTCGACACCGAGGGGCGCGTGATCCTCGAGACCGCCTCACGGGCGCAGTGCGAGCGCCACCAGTCGCAGATCCACGCGTACGGGCCCGACCCGAAGATCGCGACGTGCAGGGGGTCGATGAGCGCGGTGATCGAGGAGGCGGCGTAGCGCGCCGCGGGAGCTCCGGTGGGGGACCTAGCGCTCGATCGTCAGGTTCGGGTGCGGGTGGGCGACCCCGTTGCGAGTGGCGGCGACGAGCCGGCGCTCCTCCAGCACGAGGTGCTGCGGTGTGCCCGGGTTCGGGCGCCCCTCGCTCGTGCCGAGCGTGAGGATCTCCGCGTGCAGCCGGTCGCGCGTGATCTCGAGCAGCCCGACCGTGCCGAGCCGGGTCTCCTTGTGGTGGGGAAGCGTCGGGCTCCCCGAGTTCATGATCACGACGCCGTCGCGGTACTCGAGCCGCTCGACGTGGGTGTCGCCGGCGATGATCACGTCGAGCGCGGTGCCGCGAAAGTTGCGCTCGATCATCTGCGCGACCGGGCGGTCCTCCGGGCGCAGGTCGTGGATCATCCCGATCCGCCAGCCCTCGAGCTCGAGGAACTGGAGCGGCTCCATCCGCGGGTCGTCGAAGGCGTCGTTGTTGCCGCGCGCGACGACGACCGGGGCGAATTGCTCGCACCAGTCGAGCACGAGCGGGCGCACGACGTCACCGCCGTGGAGGATCAGCTCCGTGCTCGCGAGGAACTCGGCGAGGTGCGGGCCGAGCTCGTCCGGGGTGCGGATGAGCGAGGGGAGGTGGGTGTCCGAGATCAGCGCGACGCGCATACGGGGCACGCTAGCGGGGGCCGGGGCGGCGGGCAATGGCCGGACGTGATGGGGGCGCGGCAGGCTCCGGCCCCCTGCACACCCCATCGCGAGGCGGCTGCGCGGGGCACGTGTCCGGCGTGACTCGGCGTGCGGCGCTAACAGCGGCCCGCCATCTCCCGCCAGGCGCCGAAGCCGCCGTCGAGGTTGCGCAGCGCCTCCAGGCCCGCGCGCTCGAGCAGCGATACCGCCGTCGCGGCGCGCTCGCCGTGCCCGCAGTAGACGACCACGGGCCGATCGCGCGGCACGGTTGACTCTCGACCGGGCAGGCTCCCCAGCGGGATGTGCAGCGCGCCGTCGATGTGCCCGGCCGCGAACTCGTCGGGCTCGCGCACGTCCAGCGGGACCGCGCCCGTCGCCACCTCGGTGGCGGCCTTCACCGGCCTGAGGAACGGCGTGCTGCGCGTCTCACGGCCGGAGCGGGCCCACGTCTCCACGCCGCCCTCGAGCACGCCCGCGAAGCGCTCGTACCCGACGAGCAGCGACTCCTCGAGGACGCGCGTGAGCGGCACGTCGCCGAGCACGAAGAGCAGCGGCGTCTCGGGGTCGACGAGCCAGCCGAGCCACGTCGCGTAGGCGTCGCGGAAGGGGTTGCTGAGCGCGCCGGGGAGGTGCTCGGCCATGTAGGCGGCGGTGGGTCGCACGTCGACGACGAGCGCACCGCGTGCCGCCGCCTCCTCGAACGCGGAGGGCGGGAGCGGACGCGGGGGCGCGATCCGAGCCGGGTCGGCGGCGCCGGCCTGGTTTCCCGCGCGCATACGCGCGAAGTAGGCGGGCACGGCCGGGAAGAGCTTCGGGAACCAGTCGAGAAACTCCTGCTCGGCCTGCTCGGCGAGCACCGGATTGTCGGCGCGCTCGCGTCCGAGCGTGGAGGTGCGCTCGCCGCCGGCGCCGGTGGAGCAGAAGGAGCCGCCGCCGTGCGTGGGGAGGAGCGCGGTCTCGTCGGGGAGTGCGCGGAAGGCTTCGCGGGTCGTGCGGTAGAGCGCGCGCGTGAGCGGCACGGTCTGGTCGGGGGCGATCAGGTCGGTGCGCGCGGCGCCGCCGACGATCAGCGCGCCGCCGCTGAAGAGCAGCGGCGGCGATTGCGGCAGGTGCACGACGTAGGCGAGGTGCTCGGGCGTGTGGCCGGGCGAGGCGATCGGCTCGATGCGCGCGCCGCCGAGGTCGAGCCGCTCGCGCGCCGCGACCGCGGTGTGCGGGAAGCGCGC
>VGNK01000305.1 GCA_016866055.1 Chloroflexota bacterium
GGCGTTGCCGCGGGGCGTCCGCACGAGGTGGAACGGGGGCGGCGGCGCGGCGGCCCGATCCCCGCGGTGGCGGAGCAGCCGCCCGCGCGCGTCGAGGGCGTACAGCGCCTCGAGGTGCATCCGGGCGAGCGCGAGCGCGTCGACCGCCATGCGAACCCCGCGCGCTACCCCCGCCGCTGGATCTGCGCGACCGCGCACACCGCGCTGCGGCCGATCGGCCCCTCGACGTCGTAGAGCGTGCACTCGCCGACGGCGACGCCGCTCGCGCTCTGGTGGCTCGCCACCTCGAAGCCGATCCACTCCCCCACGGGCAGGCGGTGGAGGTAGAGCGTGACGTCGGCGTTCACGAAGTTGAGCCCGGCGTCGCCGCCGTTCGAGAGCGGGTTCGCGAAGTCCGCGGCGGCCGCGGCGCGCACGAGCGGGCTCGCCGGCACGCCCTCGACGAGGTCGCCGGTCTGCCGCAGCCAGGAGCGTCGCGGGCCGGGCGCGCCGGCCCCGCCCGCGATGTTGCGTGTGTCCCAGGCGGGGTCGAACGGGTGGCGCCCCTCGTGCGCCGGCGGGGCGAGCGCCTCCGGCGGCGGCGCCTCCCACGACGGCGGGCTCCACACGTGGCCGGGCGGCGGCTCCGCGTGCCGCAGCATCACCGCGCTCGCGCGCGCCACCTCGGCGCCGCCCGCGAGCATCGTCGCGTCGATCACGCGGATGCGGTTCCCCTCGCGCGCCGGGCGCGTCACGACCTCGACCGGGGCGAACGGCGCCACGCGGAACATGTCGACGGTAAGCCGCGCGACGTGAAGCGCCGCGTCGCCGTGGCGTTCCTCCACAGCGTGCGCGAGCAGCCCCGAGATCACCCGCCCGTGCAGCGCCTCGCGGTCCCAGGGACCGCGCGCGGTGTCGCCGGGGATGAACCGCTCGCCATCGCGGTGGAAGAACGCCTCTGCCATCGCACCTCGCCCGTCACGCGGTCCACGTCGCCCGCAGGAGGTCGGCGCGCCTCCCGGCGAGCGGCCCGCGTGAGCGGGCTGAGCCGCCCGCGATCGAACCCGAGTGCGCCGCTACGGTCGAGCGGCGAGCGCGGGCGCCGAACGCGGTCGCGGTTCGAACGGGCGTCGAGGTGGCCCGAGCAGACGGTCGCGCCGATGGCGCCGGTCGTGCTTCCTGCTTCGGCGGCTCCCGCTCGGGCTCTACCGCCCGAGCAGCTCCACCGGCGTCGTCTCGAGGATCCCGGTCGCGCGGAGCGACGCGATCTCCTCGTCGCTCTTCCCGAGGATCTCGCGCAGGACGTGGTCGTTGTGCTGGCCGAGCACGGGCGCCGCGGTCTGCACCGCGCCGGGCGTGCGGCTGAAGCGCCACGGCACGCCCGCGACCAGGTGCCGCCCCGCGGCCGGGTGATCGACCTCCGGCCAGAAGCCGCGGGCGCGCAGGTGCGGGTCCTCGACGAGCCGGCGCTCGCTCGCGACGGTGCCGGCCGCGACACCGTGGCGCTGCAGCTCGGCCATCGCCTCGTCGGCCGCGCGCGAGGCCGTCCACGCGCCGATCAGCGCGTCGATCTCGTCGTGCCGCGCGCGACGGCCCTCGGCCGTCGCGTACGCGGAGTCGTCCGCGAGCTCCGGCCGCCCGACCGCGCGCGCGAGGCCGCGCCATTCGTCGAGCGAGCCGACCGCGAGCGCCACCCACTCGTCCTCGCCCGCGCAGCGGTACGCGCCGGACGGCGCGTGCACGCGGTCGCGGTTCCCGATGCGCTCGGGGATGCGCCCCGTGCGGTCGTGGTCGATCACGTCCTCGCCGAGCCAGCAGATGGCCGCCTCGCGTTGCGACATGTCGATGAACGACCCGCGGCCGGTGCGCCGCCGGTGCAGCAGCGCGGCCATGATGTAGCCCATCGTGTGGATGCCGGCGATCGGATCGCCGTAGTTGATCCCGCTCTTCATCGGCCCCTCGCCCGGGTAGCCGGTGCGGTGCACGATGCCGCCGAGCTGCTCGATCGCGACGCCGTAGCCGACGTAGCCGCCCTCGGGTCCGCCGTTCCCGCTCGGGGGCATCGACACCATCACGACGTCGGGGTTCACGCCGCGGATCACGGCGTCGCCGTATCCCATCCGTTCGAAGACGCCGCCGCCGAAGTTCTCGATCACGACGTCGGCGAGCGCGGCGAGCTCCATGAACACCGCGCGACCCGCGGGGTGGAGGATGTTCATGCAGAGGCTCAGCTTGTTGCGGTTGAGCTTGTTGTAGTAGCCGGCGCGGTTCCACGGCTCGGGGCCGGGGTTGCCGTCGGGGTAGACGCCGAGCGGGCTGTCCGGCTCGACGATCACGCCGCCGCGCACGGAGTCGAGGTGGCTGTTCACCTCGAGCTTGATGATGCGCGCGCCCATCTCCGCCATCAGCTTCGTCGCGTAGGGACCGGCCCAGACCATCGACAGGTCAAGCACAGTGACGTCGGCGAGCGGACCGCGCCGCTCGGGCACGACGCGGCCCCAGTCGCGCGTCGCCCCGTCGCCGGCGCCGGCGCTCATCGTGCACCCTCCACCGGCGCGCCCTCCGTGGCCCGGGCG
>VGNK01000306.1 GCA_016866055.1 Chloroflexota bacterium
GAGCGCGCCGAGCGCGCCGGCCGGGGGGGCGACGAGGTCGCGCGCGATGCCGCGCGCCTCCTCCGACACCGCGAGCGACGCGACGCAGTCGCTGCAGTAGCGCTCGAAGCCGGCGAGCGTCGTGGGGAGCGCGTCGCGCGACATGCCGAGCAGCGCGCAGGCTCGAGCATCTCGTCGTAGTAGCGCGCGCGCACGGGCGCGGGCAGCGGCCGCACGAAGCGGTCGTGCATCAGCAACGCCGTGTCGATCAGCGTGGCGAGCACCCACGCGAGCAGCGCGGGGTCCGTGGCGCGGTAGCCGGGGCCGGCGACGCGCGTGTGCACGGCGTTGATGCGGGCGGCCGCCTCGGCCGGCGTGCCGAAGACGATCGCGAGCGTGGGGCGGAGCGTGCGCAGCAGCCGCGCCAGCGGGTCCGCTCGGTACTGGCTGTGCCGCGCGACCGCCGCGGCGACCGCCGGGTGCGCGATTCGCAGCAGGAGCGCGCGTCCCCGCCGAGCAGCACCACGCCCTCGCGGTGCACGCGCCGGATCGCGGAGTCGTCGGTGAGCACGGGCCGGCGGCACACCCGTCTCCCCGCGTCCCCGCGCTCGAGGCGGGTCCGGGTCAGTCGAACGCGCGGATGCGCGCCACGGTGTCGGCGTCGAGCCGGCGCACGAGCTCGGCGACGAGCCGCGCGGTCCTGAGCACGTCGTGGCGCGCGACGATCCCGTTGTGGCTGTGCAGGTAGCGCGTGGGGATGGCGATGTTGATCGAGGGGGCGCCGGCGCGCGAGCGCTGAATCACGGAGCCGTCCTGCCCGTAGCCGGTGAGCACGTCGAACTGGATCGCGATGTTCGCCTCGCGTGCCACGTCGACCACGAAGTCGCGGAGGCGGAGGTTCGGGAGCATCGACCCGTCGTGGAGGAACACCGACGGGCCGGCCCCCAGCTGCTCCTGCGCCTCGTCGGCCGAGATGCCGGGGTAGTCACCCGCGACGCCGGACTCGAGGTTGATGCCGATGTCCGGCTCGACGGCGTGAACGCTCGTCTGCGCGCCGCGCAGGCCGACCTCTTCCTGCACGGTGGAGACGGCGAAGACGGTGTTCGGATGGCCGCTCGCGGCGGAGCGCAGCTCGCGGACGGCGAGCACCATGACGGCGAGGCCGACGCGGTCGTCCCAGGCCTTGGCGAGGTAGCGCTCGCCGCCGGCGAGCGGGGTGAAGCGGCTGTCGGGCGCGATCGGGTCGCCGGGGCGGATACCGAGGCGCTCCTCGGCGTCCTGGCGGCTGCGCGCGCCGACGTCGATGAACATGTCCTCGCGGCGGAAGAGGCGGCCGCGTGCCTCGGTGGACATGACGTGGACGGTCTTGATGCCGGTGACCCCGGGGATCGGGCCGGTGGCGGTGAGCACGACCCAGCGCTGGTTGATGAGGGACTGGTCGAGCCAGCCGCCGAGCGGCTGGAACTTGAGGTAGCCCTCGTCGGTGATGCGGCGGACCATCAGGCCGAGCTCGTCCATGTGGGCGGCGAGCATGACACGCGGGCGCCCGGCGGTGCCGTCGAAGCGGGCGATGAGTGAGCCGAGGCCGTCGGTCTCGACAGCGGCGGCGCTCGGGGTGAGCTCGCGGCGCATGATCGCGCGGACGGGGCCCTCGAAGCCGGTGGGGCCGAAGGCGTTGGTGAGGTCGGCGAGCAGCGGCTCGAGGTCGCCGGTGGGGGTCGTCTCAGGGGCGGTCATGGCCGGTCCTCCATGGGCTCATGGGCGGGGATGATAGGCGGGGGGCCCGGCTGACGCAGGCCGGGTGGGGGGGCACCCGCAGGCTTTGCGCCAGAACATCAGTTCTTGAAATAGAACGTACGTTCGGCTACCCTCTGCGCGCCTCTTGGCGGGGGTACGAACGTGGCGATCGCATGCCTGCTGGTTCCATCGCTCGCGCTCGCCTGTGAGTTGGCGCGCCGGCCCGCGCTCGCGGGGCAGCCGGTGGTGCTAGCGGACGAGGCGGGGCTGTGGGTGGCGGACGCGACGCCGGAGGCGGCGGCGCGGGGGGTGCGGGCGGGGATGACGCTGCGCGAGGCGGCGGCGTACTGCCCGGTGCTCACGGTGCTCGAGCCGCGGCCGGCGCGGATGGTGCGTGCGCTCGGGGGGCTGAGCGCGGCGCTGGGTCTGGTGAGCCCGCTCGTGGAGACGCCGCCGGCGGCGACGGCCGGCGTGGGGGTGGACGCGCTCTACGCGGATCTGCGCGGGACCGAGGCGCTCTTCCCGCGCGCGGGGGAGCTCGAGCGCGTGGTGCTCGCGGTGGCGGGGCGGGCGGTCGCGCCGAGCGGCGCCCTTCGACAGGCTCAGGGCGCAGACCCTTCGACTTCGCTCAGGGCAGGCGCCTCTGTAGCGCCGAGACTCGGCATCGCGGAGCGGCGGTTCACCGCCTACGCCGCGGCGCGCGCGGCGGGGGCGGGGGAGGCGCGCCGCGTCGCCGCCGGCGAGGAGACCGGCTTCCTCGCGCCGCTGC
>VGNK01000307.1 GCA_016866055.1 Chloroflexota bacterium
CGGCGGCGCAGGACGAGGCGGCCGCGGCGCGCGCCGCGTTCGAGGCGGCCTGGCGCGAGGGGGTGGGCGAGGGCGTCCCCGGGATCGAGCCGCTCCGCGCGATCATGATCGAGCACGATGCGGCGGAGCGCACGGCCTTGCAGGAGCTGGGCGCGGCCGGCGAGCGGCTCAAGCACGCGCGCGGCACGGTCGCGGAGGCGCAGCGCATGCGCGAGGAGGTCGCCGCCTTCGAGCGCGCCGCCGCGCTCGCCGCGGCGCTGGAGCAGGAGCTGCGGGGCAACCGCTTCATCGCCTACGTCCAGCAGGAGGCGATGCAGCTGCTCGCCGCCGACGCCTCGCACCACATCGCGCAGTTCACGAGCGGGCGCTACGAGCTCGTCGCCGAGAAGGACGAGTTCCTCGTCGTCGACCGCCTGAACGGCGACGAGCGGCGCTCGGTGAAGACGCTCTCGGGCGGCGAGACGTTCCTCGCGAGCCTCGCGTTGTCGCTCTCGCTCTCCGAGCACCTCCCGCAGCTCTCGGGCACGGGCGGCGCGATCGCGCTGGAGTCGCTCTTCCTCGACGAGGGCTTCGGCTCGCTCGACGCGGAGTCGCTCGACCTCGCGGTACAGGGCCTGGAGACGCTCGCCGGCGGCCAGCGCGTGATCGGAGTGATCTCGCACATCGAGGAGCTCTCGGAGCGACTCCCCGACCGCATCGAGGTGGTGAAGCAGGGGAACTCGAGCACGGTGCGCGTGCGCTAGGGCGCAGGGCGCCGACAGCCGCGCGTGAAGACGCGCGGCTCGCCGCGGGCGTCAGATCGCGGGCGCGATTCTTGGGCACCGCGACGCGCGCACGGCCGCAGGACATCGCGTCAACGCCGAGTCCGGCGCTACCATCGACGCGTGCCCGAGGTCGTCCGCCTCTACCGCTTCCCCGTGAAGGGGATGACCCCCGAGCCGCGCGAGCGGCTACGCGTGCTCGCCAGCGGCGCCATCGAGGGCGACCGCGTCCTCGGCTTCCTCCACGCGAGCGCTGCCGGCGCCCCCGACCGCGAGCTGCCCGCCGGCGAGTGGTGGCGCAAGCAGCGCTTCACCGTGCTGATGAACACGCCGGGCCTCGCGCGCCTGGGCGCCGCCTTCGACGCCGGCGCCCGCCGGCTCACCGTGCGCCTCGGCGACGAGACGCTCGCGGAGGGCGCAGTCGACGGCGAGGCCGGCCGCGCCGTGCTCGCGGACGCGGTCACGCGCTACGTGCGCACGCTCGGAGACTCCTCGCTGCGGCGCGGCGACGCGCTCACGCTCGTCGGCGACGGCGTGACCCCGCGCTTCCATGACCGTGGCCCGCGCCACGTGACGCTGCTCGGCAGCGCGAGCGTGGCCGCGCTCGCCGAGGCGATCGGGGCGGAGGTGGACGAGCGCCGCTTCCGGATGAACGCCACGATCGACGGCCTCCGCCCGTGGGAGGAGCTCGCATGGATCGGGCGCCGCGTGCGCATCGGCGGCGTCGAGTTCGACGTGACCGGGCCCGTGATCCGCTGCCTCGCGACCCACGCGAACCCGATCACGGGCGAGCGCGACCTCGAGGTGATGCAGACGCTGACGCGCCGCCTCGGGCAGGACGAGCCGACGATGGGCGTGCTGGGGGTGCCGCGCGCCGCCGGCGAGATCGCGGTCGGCGACGCCGTGGAGCTGTCGGGCTGACGCGCGCCTCGAGCGCGGCGCGCCGTCCGCGGCGGTGGAACGTCCGTTCCGACCGGCCCCTTACAATGCGGTCATGACGCCGGCGGGCCGCCGCAACGGCAACGGACGCTCCGAAGAGGACGCCGCCCTCGAACGTGCGCGGGCGGCGATCGACGCGCTCCCGCGGCGCAAGGACCAGCTCCTCCCGGCGCTCCAGGAGGCGCAGCATGCGCTGGGCTGGGTCACCCGCGAGGCGATCGAGCACGTGCACCGCCACACGCGGGTCCCGCTCTCCGAGATCTACGCGACCGCCACCGCGTACTCGGAGCTGCGGCTCGAGGCGCCCGTCCCCGGGCGGTGGCACGTCTGCACGGGCGTGAGCTGCGACCTCGCGGGGGCCGCCGCGCTGCTGGAGGCCGCGCCGGAGCGCACCGCCCGCATCGACTGCCAGTTCCTGTGCGCGCTCGCGCCGGTCGTCGTCGACGCGCGTGAGCGGCTCTTCGGCCGGATGACCCCGGAGGCGCTGCGCGCGCGCCTCGAGGCGGAGGCGGCGGCGGCGACGCCGCAGCCCCCGGTGCGTCGGCGCGTGCGCTCGGGCACGCGGACCCGCCGGAGGCCGTCGTGACGCGCTTCCCGCCGACGGCTGCGCTGCACGCGCTGCGCGAAGCGCATCCCGCTCCGGCGCGGCCGCGCGTGCTGCTGCACCTCGGGACCTGCGGCGAGGCCGTGGGCGCCCCCTCCGCGAGGGAGGCGCTGCGCGAGGTGCTCGGCGCGCGCGCGCCTTGGGTCGTGGAGGCGGCGTGC
>VGNK01000308.1 GCA_016866055.1 Chloroflexota bacterium
CGCCAGTCCGTGACGTCGAGGCGTCCGGCGGCGGTGACGACGCGCGCGGCGCCGCGCTCGGCGTCCAGCGCGAGGAAGGCGCCCCCCACCCGGTCCGCGATGCGGCGCGCCACCGCGAGCGCCTCGCGCGGGACCGTGACGTCGACGTCGAACGGCGCGCGGCCGCCCGCGGCGCGGCCGAGCAGCGCATCCCGCACCGTGCCGCCGACGAGCGCGATGCCCGCGCGCGGCGCCGCCGCCAGCGCGGCGCGCAGGAGCGGGATCGCGCGGGGGTCGAGCGCGGCGAGGCGCAGGTGCGCGGGAAGGCGGCGGAGCGCGCGCGGCGCGCTCATGCGGCTCGGCGACCGCGACGGCGCACGGCCGTCACGCGCTATCCGAGGTCGAGCCCGTTGGCTCCGATGCGGTACTCCACGATCTCGTCGCTCATGGCGCTCCCGCGATGCTTCACCACGCACAGCATGCGCGCGAGACGGCTGCCGGCGCGCTCGCTCCCCATCACGATGATCGTGTTCGCGGTCGCGCCGATGTCGCCCGTCGCCACCTTGCGCGCGAGCAGGTCTTCGAGGCGCGTCTCCTCGGTGGTGACGAGGAGCAGCGTCGTGATCGCCGCGTGGTCGTAGCGGTGGCTCTCGATGAAGTCCTTGTACTTCCACACGGGCAGGCAGATCTCCATCCCGAGCGTCTCGGCGTCACGATGGACGATCCGGCGGTAGAGCTCGTCGAACACGAAGAACTGGATGGAGTCGGCCGGCGAGTCCATCGGCTCCACGCCGTCGACGACGAGGCGCCGCGTACCCGCCGCGAAGTGGAAGTACAGGAACGGCTTCACCGTGTAGAGCGCGTGGTTGTAGGTGGCCTTCCAGCTCCAGTCGAACTCGAAGCCGCCGTCCGGCGTCGGCACCTGGAAGTCGCGCGTGCGGCCCACCCACGGCAGCGCGTTCGAGTAGAACGCGCGCATGTCCTCGTCCGAGGGAAACGGCTCGCTCATCGGCGTCACCGTGTGGCGCCACGGCTGCAGGTCCCACTCGAAGAGCCGCGCGGCGTACTCGTCGTGCTGCTGGGAGTCGCCGCGGCCGTTCATGTCGAGCACGACGCCGCGCGCGCCGTCGGCCACGCGGCCGTGGTCCGCGAACGTGAGCCCGAGGTGTGTCTTGCCGATGCCGGTCGCGCCGTACACGACCGTCAGCGTCCCGGGCAGCAGGCCGCCGCCCAGCATCGCGTCGAGCTTGGGAAGTCCCGTGGAGATTCGCGGGGCCACGGCCGCCGATTCTACTGTGAAACCGAGCTACGCGCGCCCTTTGCGGTGAAATTGCGCCTCGTAGAGCGTGCGCAGCTCGTCGAGCGTGGTGGCCTGCGCGGGCGCCTTGTCCTCGCGCACGCGCGCGATGCGCGCGAAGCGGAGCGCGAAGCCCGAGGGATACGTGGGGCTCTTCTGGATCTCGTTGTACTCGACCTCGACGACGACCTCGGGGCGCACGCGGACCGTGTAGCCGTCGTCGGCCACGGCGAGCGCACGCAGGCGCTCGGTCATCGCGATGAACTGCCGGTCGGTGAAGCCCTTGAACGTCTTGCCGACGTCGGCGAAGCCGTCGCCGTCGACGACCGCGAGGTGATAGTTCGACAGCCACCCCACGCGGCGGCCGGACCCGCGGTCGACCGCGGCGATCACGCAGTCGACGGTCTCCGCCGCCTTCACCTTGAACCAGCGCTTGCCGCGGCCGCCGGGCGCGTACGCCGCCCGGAGGTCCTTGGCCATCACGCCCTCGTGGCCGGCGGCGAGCGCGGCGGCGCGGAACGTCTCCGCGTCGGACACCGAGCGGACGATGGCGCGCTCCGCGAGGTCCCCGCCGCCGGTCACCCGCGCGAGCGTCTCGAACCGCTCGGCGTACGGCACGTCGATGAGCGCGCGGCCGTCGGCCATGAGGCAGTCGAAGAGGTGGATGGCGAGCGGCATGCGGCCGAGCGCCGCCTCCACGTCGTGCACCCGGCGGAAGCGCCGCATCAGCTCCTGGAACGGCAGCGGCCGGCCGGCCGCGTTGAGCGCGACCACCTCGCCGTCGAGGATGAACGGCGCGCGCCCGTACGAGCGGGCACGGGCGACGACGTCCGGCAGGCTCGCCGTGACGTCGGACAGTCGCCGCGACCAGATGGCGACCCGGGCGCCGTCGGAGTGAATCTGCACGCGGGCGCCGTCGTACTTGTACTCGAGCGCCGTGATGCCGTCGTGCGCGGCGAGCACCGGCGCCCAGTCATCCGCGATCTCCGCGAGCATCGGCAGCATCGGCACGAAGAGCTGCGGCTCCGCGCGCTCGAGCGCGGCGGCGCCGCCGGTGCGCGCGAGCACGGCGACGGCGGACAGATCGCCGAGGAACAGCGCGGCGCGGCGGGCGGCATCGGGCGCAGCGCCGGAGGCGGCGGCAATGGCCTCGAGCACGAGGCC
>VGNK01000309.1 GCA_016866055.1 Chloroflexota bacterium
CGTGGCGCGCCCGCTGGCTGCGTCCCGTGCCCGTCGCGGCGTCGGCCGCCGCGGCCGCGGCGCTCGCGCTCGTCGTCTACGCGGCGCTGCCGGGAGCACCGAACGGCGAGCTCGCGGCCATCGAGTACGACGGGCTCGCCGCGCGCCTGCCGCTCATCCACCAGTACCCCGTGGTCGAGCAGCTCGAGCTGCTGGAAGACCTCGACGTCATCCGCAACCTCGACCGCCTGGCCGGCACGCGCGAGGGCTGAGTGCGCATGGCGGGCCTCGGCGTCGCGCTCGCGCTCGCCGCCACCGCGGTGGTGATCGCGCTCGCCGCCGGCATGGGCGAGGCGCGCGCCCAGACCGTGGACGGCCTCGACCGCCTCACTCCCGAGGAGCGCGCGGTCGTCGAGCGCAACGCCGAGCGCTGGCAGCGGCTCAGCCCGGAGGAGCGGGCGCGCGTCCTCGAGAACTACCGCCACTGGCGCACGATGACGCCGGAGCAGCGCGCGCAGGCGCGCGAGGGCATGCGGCGCTTCCGCGCGCTCCCGCCGCCGGAGAAGAGCCGCATCCTCGAAGACTTCCAGCGATGGAACGAGCTCAGCGACGCCCGCCGGCAGGAGCTCCAGCAGGCGTACGAGCGGTTCCAGCGCCTGGCGCCCGAGCGACGCGCGCGCATCCTCGAGCGCCATCGCCAGTTCCAGGCGCTGCCGCCGCAGGAGAAGGAGCGCGTGATGCGCAACTTCGAGCGCTGGCAGAAGCTCACGCCGGACGAGCGGCGCGCGCTGCGGGAGCGGCATCGGCGCGCGCGCGAAGAGCGCGGCGAACAGTCCGACGGAACGGCCGGCCGCCCGGCGGGGCGGACGCCCGACGCGCCGGCGTCGCGATGAGACGCTCGCGGTCGACGCTCGCCGCCGGCGCGCTCGTGTGGCTGAGCGCGTTCGGCGTCGTGGCCGTGGCGCGCGCGGACGAGGCGCGCATCGAGCACCTGCTTTCGCGCGCCACCTTCGGCGCCCGCCCGGGCGACGTCGCGCGCGTGAGCCGCATGGGCGAGGCCGCCTGGCTCGAGCGGCAGCTTCGGCCCGACACCATCGACGACAGGGCCACCGAGGCGGCGTTGCGCACCCTCGCCACGCTCCGGCTGACGATCCCCGAGCTGCTGCGCGACTACCCGCCGCCGGACCCCGCGCTGCGCGCGAAGGTCCAGAGCGGCGAGATGACGCGCGAGGAGCTGCGGGAGCGCATGCCGCGCGAGCGGCGCCCGGAGCGGATCGTCGCCGAGCTGGCGGCGGCGCGGATGGTGCGGGCGGCGACGAGCGAGCGTCAGCTCCAGGAAGTCATGGTCGATTTCTGGTTCAACCACTTCAACGTCTTCGCGCCGAAAGGCGTCGTCCGCTGGTACGTGACCGACTACGAGCGCACGGTGATCCGCCCTCACGCGCTCGGCCGCTTCCCGGACCTGGTGCGCGCCTCCGCGCGCCATCCGGCGATGCTCTTCTATCTCGACAACTGGCTCAGCCTGAAGCCGGGCTTCGTGATCCCGTTCGGGCCGAACCGCGGGCGCGTCGGCGGCCTCAACGAGAACTACGCGCGGGAGCTCATGGAGCTCCACACCCTCGGCGTGGACGGCGGCTACACGCAGCAGGACGTCACCGAGGTCGCGCGCGCGTTCACCGGCTGGGGCATCGAGCGGCCGCGCCAGGACGGGCGCTTCGTGTTCCGGCCGCGCGCGCACGACGACGGCGCCAAGGTGGTCCTCGGCCATCGCCTGCCCGCGGGCGGCGGGGCCCAGGACGGCGAGCGCGTCATCGACATCCTCACGCGCCATCCGGCGACCGCGCGGTTCATCGCCACCAAGCTCGCCCGGCGCTTCGTGAGCGACGCGCCGCCGCCCGCGCTGGTGGCGGAGGTGGCCGAGGCCTACCTGCGCACGGACGGCGACATCCCCGCCATGCTGCGGACGATCTTCACCGCGCCCGCCTTCGCGGACGCCGACGCGCGGCGCGCGAAGATCAAGAAGCCGCTCGAGTTCGTGGCGAGCGCGGTGCGCGCGCTCGACGGCCGCCTCGGCGCCAGCGGCGGCTTCGCGCTCGCGCGCGCCAGCAGCGAGATCGGCGAGACGCTCTACGGCGCGGCGCCGCCGACGGGCTGGCCCGACCGCGCGGAGGCCTGGGTGAGCGCGGGCACGCTGCTCGCCCGCATGAACTTCGCCACCCGGCTCGCCGAGGGCCGCGTGGCCGGGGTCCGCGTCGATCCCTCGGCGCTCGGCGGCGCTCCGCGGGAGGTCGCGCTCACGCTCGGCGCCCCGGAGTTCCAGCGGCGATGACGCCCGGCCGGCGCGCGTTCCTCAAAGGCGGCGCGTGCGCGCTGATCGCCTCCTCGGGCGTTCCCCCGTTCCTCGTGCGCGCGGCGGCGGCCGCCCCGG
>VGNK01000310.1 GCA_016866055.1 Chloroflexota bacterium
TACGTCGCGACGCGGTTCCGCGGCGGGACCCCCGGGCAGCTCGTCGCGCGCCGCGTGAGCGGGCCGCTCCCCGAGGACCCCGCCGACGTGGCCTGGCGGCGTGAGCCGGCGGTCACGGTCCCGCTGCTCCCGCAGCAGATGACCACGCCCTCGCTGCAGCAGGCCTCCATCGAGCAGGTGCAGGTGCGCGTGCTGCACAACGACCAGGAGATCGCGTTCATGGTCGAGTGGGCCGACCAGGCCGTGAACGAGATCGAGGCGGTATCGCGCTTCCGCGACGCCGTCGCGGTGCAGCTCCCGGTGAACGCCGACCCGCCCCCGCTGATCACGATGGGGGCGAAGGACCAGCCCGTGCACATCCTCCACTGGAAGGCGAGCTGGCAGGCCGACGTGGATCGCGGCCAGCTCACGGTGAAGGACGCGTTCCCCAACGCGTTCAACGACGTCTACCCCGAGTCGGTGATGGGCGAGGCCGCCGCGAAGGTGTTCTACCCCGCGCTCTACGTCGGGAACCCGATGGCGAAACGCGAGAAGAAGAGCTCGGTGGAGGAGCTCGTCGCGGAGGGGTTCGGGACGCTCACGCACCAGGAGCAGCAGCGCGCGAAGGGCCGCGCGGCGTTCGTGAGCGGACGCTGGCGCGTCGTGATCACGGTGCCGATGAAGGCGACCGACACGAACCAGGCGACGATCACGCCCGGGACGCCCACGAACGTGGCGTTCGCCGCGTGGGACGGCGCGAAGAAGAACCGCGGTGCGCGGAAGCACTGGAGCAACTGGGTGGCGCTGGAGGTGGAGGGCACGGCATGAGCGACGCCGCCACGGCCACCCGGCTCGAGTCCCCCGAGGTCCAGTTCCTGCTCGGCCGCTCCGCGGTCTACGAGTTGCTCGCGCTCGCGTTCGCCTACCCGAGCGGGGAGAGCTGCGCGCAGCTGGACGCGTTCATCCAGGACGTGGGCGAGCACCCGATCGCGGAGGCCTTCTCGCTCCACGAGCCGCTCGCGCCGCTCGCGGCCGCGCTGGTCGAGGCGGGCGCGGCCGCGCTCGCCGGCGAGCACAGCCGGCTCTTCGCCGGGACGGTGCTCTGCTCGGCGCACGAGACCGAGTACGACTTCGACCCGTTCTCGAAGGCGCGGCAGCTGGCCGACATCTCCGGCTTCTACGGCGCGTTCGGGCTGCAGGTCTCGGAGTCGCACAAGACGCTGCCCGACTTCATCGGGACGGAGCTCGAGTTCATGAGCCTGCTCGCGCGCAAGCAGGCGTTCGCGGCCGTGCACGAGCTCGGCGAGCAGCAGGAGATCGCCGGGGAGGCGCAGCGCGCGTTCCTGCGCGACCACCTCGGCCGCTGGACCCCGCGCTTCTTCGACGAGATCGCATCGCTCGGCGACGAGGGCCACCCCTTCTACGCGGCCGCCGCCGCGCTCTCGGCGCAGTTCCTCGGCGCAGAGGCGGCGCTGCTCGGCGCGCACGCCGAGCCCCCGCCGCCGCGGATCATCGCGCTCGAGGACGGCGAGGCAATGGCGTGCGGGCTCGACGCGCCGTCGCAGGGCGACGAGGAGGAGCTGCTTCCCGTGTTCGAGGTGCTCGAGCGCGAGGCGGGCGAGCGGGCTCAGGGCGAGCGGGGGGCGTCAGCCCCCTGAGCCCTCGGGACCCCGCAGGCGAGCGCGTGCTCGACGTCGCGGAGCGTGACGGTCGCGGCGGACCCTCTCTGCGGGTCGACCGACGGGTGGAGGCGGGGCCGGGCGCTCAGCCCCAGAACGCGAGCAGCCGCCCCGCCTCCGCCTCGCCCTGTGCCGCGCCCGCCTCGGCGATGTCGCCGCGCCGCGAGCCGTCGAGGCCGTTGACCGGGAAGAGCGCGGCGGAGGCGGCGTCGGGGATCACGAGCTCCACGCGGCTCCCCGCCGAGCGCAGCCGCGCCATCTCCGCCTCCACGCGCCGCCGCGCGTCGCGCGCGGTCGCCCCCGCGATCACCGCAACCACGAGCACCCGCTCGTGCCCCCGCGCGAGGTCGGCGTTCGTGCTCGAGCGCACGCCGCCGTCGATGTAGCGGCGGCCGCCGATCGTGATCGGCGGGAACACCCCGGGCACCGCGCAGCTCGACGCGACCGCGCGCCCGAGCCCCACCCCGGCGCCGCGCCGCCAGGTGACGAACTCGCCGGTGCGCGCGTCGACGGCGGTGCAGACGAAGCGCTCCGGCCACTCCCCCGGCGCGACGCGGCTCAGGCTCCCGAGCCGCTCGATGAAGCGTTCCTCGGTCGTCGTGGGGGTCGCGCGCAGCGCGAAGGCGCCGATGCCTCGACGCATCAGCCGCGGCGGCTCGCGGGTCGGCAGCCGCCTCGAGACGAACTGGAGCGCCGCCGCGACCCCGATCGCCGCCGTCGGCCGCGACGGCACCGCCGCCACC
>VGNK01000311.1 GCA_016866055.1 Chloroflexota bacterium
CGGGTCGACCCCCGCGTCGACGAGCGCCCCGGCGAGCGCGGCGACCGGCGACGGCCGCAGCACCAGCTCCTGGCAGCGCGAGCGCACCGTCGGCAGCAGGGCGCCGGGGTCGGTGGCGAGCACCACGAGCAGCACGGTCGACGGTGGCTCCTCGAGCGTCTTCAGCAGCGCGTGCGAGGCCTCCGTCTGCAGCGCGTCGGCGGTGTCGATCACGAAGATGCGACGCGGAGCGACGAACGGCGCGAGTGAGGCGACCCGCTCGAGCCGGCGCACCTGGCAGATGCGGATGCGCGTCGATCCGTCCGCCGCGTGGCCGGGGTGCCCGCTCTCGTCGCAGACGCCCCCGATCGCGATGCGCTCGATGTCCGGCGACTCGCCCGCCTCGAGCGCGCGACAGCTGCGGCACGCCCCGCACGGCGCCGGCCCCTCGAGCGGCGCCGCGCAGCCCAGCGTCTGCGCCAGCCGTCGCGCCAGCGTCGCCTTGCCAACGCCGTCCGGCCCGGAGAAGAGGTAGGCGTGCGCCAGGCGGCCGCTGCGGATCGCGTGCTGGAGCACCGCGACCGCCCCGTCGGCACCAAAGACGCCCCAGGCGTTGCCCGCGCCGGACTCGCTACCCGACATCTAGCGCCACCAGGTCCTCGGCGGTCTGCCGGCGGCGGATCAGCCGCGCGCGGCCGTCCTCGACCATCACCACCGCCGCGCGGTAGGCGAGGTTGTAGTTCGACTCCATCGCGAGCTGGTAAGCGCCCGCCACGGGGATCGCGAGCAGCTCGCCCGCGCGCAGCCGCGGCAGCTCGACCGACTGGATCAGCACGTCGCCGGACTCGCAGTACTTGCCGGCGATCGCCACGGTCTCCTCCGCCGGAGCCCGGGGACGCTCGGCGGCGAGCGCGCGGTAGCGTGCCCCGTACATCGCCGGACGGATGTTGTCCGCCATCCCGCCGTCCACCGAGACGTAGGTGCGGATCCCCGGCACCTCCTTGCGCGCGCCCACCGTGTAGAGCGCCACCCCGGCGCGCGCGACGATCGCGCGCCCGGGCTCGACGGTCATGTGCGGGAGCGGGAAGCCCAGCCGGTCCGCCTCCCGCCGCAGGGTGCCCGCGACGACCGCCGCGTACTCGGCGATCGGCTGGAGCGCGTCCTGCTGCTCGTCGTTGTAGGCGACCGCGAAGCCGCCGCCGGGCGAGAACTCCGTGACCTCGAGCCCGAGCCGGCCGCGGCAGACCTCGGCGATGAAGCGCGCCACCACCTCGATCGCCTCGACGTAGGGCGCGGTCTCGAAGATCGGCGAGCCGAGGTGCATGTGCAGCCCGCGGAAGTCGAGGTTCGCCGCAGAGGCGATCGCCGCGACGGTGCGCTCGGCGGCGCCCGTAAGGATCGGCACCCCGAACTTCGAGTCGACGATCCCCGTCGTCGTCTTCTCGTGCGTGTGCGCGTCGATGCCGGGCGAGACGCGGACGAGCACCGCCTGGCGCTTCCGCTCCTCGCCGGCGATGCCGTCGAGCAGCGTGACCTCGCCCTCGTTGTCGATCACGACGCGCCCGAGGCCGGCGCGGACGGCGAGCCGCAGCTCCTCCGGGGTCTTGTTGTTGCCGTGGAGGTAGACGGTGCGCAGGTCGACGTCGGCGGCGCGCAGCACCTCGATCTCGCCGCCGGAGACGGCGTCGAAGCCGAGCCCCTGGGCGGCAATGAAGCGCGCGAAGGGGCGGTTGAGGAAGGCCTTGGAGGCGTAGAGCACGTCGCAGTCCGGGTAGGCGCCGCGGAAGGCGGCGAGGAAGCCCTCGCACTGGGCGCGGAGCGTGGCGACGTCGTAGACGTAGAGCGGCGTGCCGAACTCGTCGGCGAGGTCCCGCACGTCGACGCCGCCGAGCGTGAGCCGCCCGGCGCTCGAGAGCCCGGATCGCAGGGGCAGGAGCGGCGCGAGTGACAGCGTCGCCGACGCGGTCTCGGTCACGGGCAAGTCCCGCAGGCGCGGGTGCTACTCGTTGAAGGCCGCCGCGCGGCCTCGGATTCGTTCATCGCCCCGCACGACGCACCCGGGGTGCAGGGCCGCGTGCGCGGATTATCGCACGGGCGGCCGGGGCTGTCGCCGAAGGCTCGAACGGCGGCGCTAGCCCGGATTGAGCCCGCCCCCGATGCCGGCGCTCTTCGCCTCAGTCGAGCCCGGCGGTGCGGGCTGGCGCTCGGCGAGGCGCCGGTAGCGCTGCGGGTCGTCGCCAGCGGCCAGCCGGCGCCGCCTCGGGAAGGCGCCCGGGGGCGGCGCGACGCGCGCGCGGAAGTCGGCGACGAGCGCGCCGAGCGCCTCGGTGTTCACCTCCACGCGCACCGCGCCCGCGGACGCGGCGGCGGCGGCCAGACGCACCGCCCCG
>VGNK01000312.1 GCA_016866055.1 Chloroflexota bacterium
CCGGCCGCGAAGGCGAGGCCGGCCGCGAAGGCGAAGCCGGCCGCGAAGGCGAAGCCGGCCGCGAAGGCGAAGCCGGCCGCGAAGGCGAAGCCGGCGCCCCGCCGGAAGCGATAGCGCCTCGGCGAACCCCCGGCTGCTGCCGGGGGTGCTGCTGGAAGTACCGCCGGCCGCCGCCAACCCGGGCGCGGGCCCGGGGCTCGCCCAGCGGTGCCACGCCCTCACCCCACCACCCACCCCGGGCCCGCGCCCGGGGCTCGCCCAGCGGTGCCACGCCCTCGTTCCACCGCCACCACCCCGCGCTCGCGCCCGGGGCTCGCCGCGGAGCGTCGGCCGCGAGAACATTCACCCCATGGCCCTCGAGGAGCTCGGCGAGTTCGGGCTGATCGACCGCATCGTCGCGCGGCTCGGCGACGCCGCCGCGCGCGACATCCTCGTGCCGCCCGGGGACGACGCCGCGGCGTGGGCGAGCGAGCCCGGCGCCGCCGTCGCCACCATCGACGCGCTCGCCGAGGGCACCCACTGGCGCGCCGGCACGATGACGCTCTACGACGTCGCCTGGCGCGCGGTCGCCTCCAACGTCTCCGACCTCGCCGCGATGGGCGCGCGGCCCGCCCATCTGCTCGTCGCGACGCTGCTCGGGCCGCGCGCGACGCTCGCGGAGATCGACGCCTTCGCCGACGGCCTCGCGGACGCCTGCCGCCGCCACGGCGTGCGCATCGCCGGCGGCGACGTCGTGCGCGCGGCGTCGACCGCGTTCACGATCGCCGCGTTCGGGCAGGCGCCGCTCGACGCGGCGGGCGCGCCGCGCCTGCTGCGCCGCGACGGCGCGCGGCCGGGCGACGCGGTCGCGATCTCGGGGATGCCTGGCGCATCGGGCGCGGGGCTCCTGCTGATCGCGGACGGCCGCGCGAAGGCGCCGGCGGCGGCCGCGCTCGTCGAGGCGCACCGCCGCCCGCTCGCGCGCCCCGAGCTCGGGCTGCGCGCGGCTGCCGCCGGGCTGCGCTGCGCGATCGACGTCTCGGACGGGCTCTTGCAGGACCTCGGCCACGTCGCGCGCCGCTCCCGCGTCGGCATCGAGCTCGCGGGGGCGCAGGTGCCGCTGCACCCGGCGGCCGTCGAGCTGCTCGGGCGCGACGCCGCGTTCGACCAGGCGCTCGGCGGCGGCGAGGACTACGAGCTCGTGCTGACGGGCCCGCGCGACGCGCTGCGCGCGCTCGACACGCCCGAGCTGCCGGTGACGCTGATCGGCCGCGTCGTCGCGGAGCACCCCGGCGAGGTGATCGTCTGGACCGACGACGGCGAGGAGTACCACCCGCCGAGCGCGGGCTGGGACCAGCTGCGCGGGCCCGCACCGCGATGAGCACCGCGACGCGCCTCACGCTCGAGACGCACGGCGTCGCGGAGACGCGCGCGCTCGGGCGGCGCATCGCGCGGCTGCTGCGCGCGGGGGACGTGCTCCTGCTCCAGGGCCCGCTCGGCGCCGGGAAGACCGCGCTCGCGCAGGGGATCGGCGGCGGGCTGCGCGTCGAGACGACCGTGAACAGCCCGACCTTCGTGCTGCTCGCCCGCCATGCGGGGGCGCTTCCGCTCTACCACGCCGACCTCTACCGCCTGGCCTCGCCGGAGGAGGTCGACGAGCTCGCGCTCGCGGAGCAGGCGGCGGACGGCGTGCTGCTCGTCGAGTGGCCGGAGCGCGGGCTCGAGGTGCTGCCGGAGGAGCACCTGCTCGTCGCGATCGAGCCGCTCGCCGGCGATGAGCGCGGCCGCCGCTTCACGCTCGTCGCGCGGGCGGAGCGGTACCGCCGCGTCCTCGATGGACTGCAGGCGGGGCGCGGATGAGGGCGCGTCGGCCCGCTCCCGGCGCGCGTGGGGCGTCAGCCCCATGAGCCGGTGGCGCGCGGAACCACGATCGATGCGCCTGGCGGCTCAGCCCGCTCACGCGGGCCGCTCGCCGCGGAGCGGCTCGCTCGCGTGAACGAGCGCGTGGATCTCGCCATCGACACCGCCTCCGACGACGTCGCGGTCGCGCTCGTGCGCGGCGGCGCGGTGCTCGCCGAGCGCCGCTGGCGGCTCGCGGGGACCGCCTCCGAGGAGCTGCTCGGCGGGGTGGACGCGCTGCTCCGCGAGGCCGGCGTCGCGCGCGACGAGATCGCCGCGATCGCGGTGAACGTGGGCCCCGGGGGCTACGGCGGGCTGCGCACCGGCGTCGCCACCGCGCAGGGGCTCGCGCTCGCGCTCGACGTGCCGCTCGCCGGGGTCTCGCGGCTCGAGGCCGACGCCTACCCACACCTGCTCGCCGCGCCCGAGGGCGCGCCGGTGGCCGCCGCGCACGACGCCGGCCGCGCCGGCGTGGCGTGGGCCGCGTAC
>VGNK01000313.1 GCA_016866055.1 Chloroflexota bacterium
CGGCGGCCCCGCGCGCCGCCAGGCCGTCCGCCGCCGCCGCCGCGGCCTCCCGCCGCAGCGCCCCGATCGACAGGTGCTCGCGCCAGAGCAACGCCAGCCCCACGAGCGTCGTCGGCACGAGCAGGAACCCGTGCAACACGAGCGCGTACGCCGTCGCCGCGGTCACCCCGGCGCCGAACACCACGAGCACCTCCCGCGCGAAGAACTCGAACGGACCCACCCCGCCCGCCGCCGTCGGCGCGCTGATCGCGAGGTTCGCCGCCCCCGCCACCCCGAGGTAGAGCCACGGCGCGATCCCGAGCCCGAACGCGGCGCCGATCATCGCGTACGCGACCGCCTCGAGCGCCCAGGAGAGCGCGGTCATCCCGGTCACCGCCGCCCACGCCCGCGGCCCGCGCAGCAGCCCCAGCCCCGCGAGGAAGCTCGCGCTCCACGCGCGCAGCGCCGGCCGCACCCCACCCGGCGCCAGCCCCAGCAGCGTGTGCACCAAGCGCTCCATCGCCGCCGGCCGCGCGGCCAGCGCCGCGAGCGCCACGGTCGCCACGAGGAACGCCGCGCCGCCCGCCGCCGCCAGCGCGCGCAGCACGCCGGTGCTCCCCCCGAGCAGCAGCGGCAGCGGCAGGAAGAGCGCGAGCACGAGCCCGTCGAACACCCGCTCGACCACGATCGTCCCGAGCGCGGTGAGCCGCGATCCCCCGGCGCGGCGCTGCAGCAGCACCGCGCGCACCACCTCGCCCGCGCGCGCCGGGAGCAGGTTGTTCGCCGTGTAGCCGATCACGACGAGCGATGCGGCGTCGCGGCTGCGCACGCGCATCGCGGGGGCCAGCACGAGCCGCCAGCGCTCCGCGCGCGTCCAGAGCGCGAGCGCGTACACGGGCACCGCGAGCCCCACCCACCCCGCGCGCACCGCGCCGATCGCCCCCCAGAGCTCGTCGAGGTCGACGCGCGCGAGCAGCAGCGTGAGGAAGAGCAGGCTGACCGCGAGGCCGACCGCGAGCCGCAGCAGCGAGCGGGCACCGAGCATGCCGGATTCCCTCCACGCCGCGGCCGGGAGCGCGCCCGACCAGTGTCCGGGATCGCGGGATCAGCCGCCAGCCGCGACCGGCGGTCGCGGGAACAGCACCTCGCCGTCGAGCGAACCCAGCCGGCTCGCGTCGATGCGGTCGACGAGGAAGTCGAGCCACGCCCTCGCGAGCGCGCCGTCGAGCAGCCCACGCGCGATCCCGCCGGCGGTCGCCGCGCGGTACCCCTCCTCCGGGAACCACCAGCGGTGGTGGTACGGGATCCCCGGCTGGTAGCGCTCGCGCAGGGGGTCGCGCCCCGGCAGCGTGTGCGACGCGAGGATCAGGATCGCGCGCTCCGGCACCTCGCCGCGGCGCGCCGCCTCGGGCTCGAGGTAGGCCACCTCCTCCGCGCGCAGGTACCACGCCCACGGCCACGCAAGCGACGCGGTCGTGTCGACCGCCACCGCCGTCGGCCCGCCGGGCGCGCGCAGCGCGCCGATGATCTCCGCGCTCAGTCGCGGCACGTCGGGCGCCGTCTGCGTGTAGATCAACGGCTCCACGGGGACGTCGGGGTGCCTGAACGAGACGTTCGTCGTCGTGCGCAGCGCGAGCGCGACGAGCGTCACCGAGGCGAGGCTCACCGCGCTCGCCGCGAGCCACGCGCGGCCGCTCACCCGCTCGCCGCTGAGCGCCTCGCGCAGCCGCGGCAAGAGCTGCCCGAGCGCATGTCCCCCGAGCAGCGCGAGCGGCAGCGCCAGGTGCACGGTCAGCCACGGCATCTTCTCGCCGGCGACCGAGAGCGCCGCGAACGTGCCGACGAGCCACCACCCGAGCATCGCCGCGAAGCGGTTCCCGCGCGCGATCAGCCAGACGCCGCCGATCGCCGCCGGCACGAGCGCCCAGAGCTCGTACGCCGGCAGCAGCATCAGGTAGTAGAACCAGGGCTGCTCGCCGCGCCGCACCGCCTGCTGGTCGAGCCAGTAGTCGAGCCCGCCCCAGAACCCGCTCGCGAGCCCGGACGGGTTCGTGAACACGGTCGTGTAGAGCACGACCGTGATCGCGGCGAACAGCGCGAACGCCGGCACGAAGCGCCGCGGGTCCCAAAGCGTCCCGATGGCGACCGCCCCGCCCACGAGCGCCGCGGCCGTCACCCCGCCGACGAGCAGCCGCGCGTCACCCTCGAGCGTCACCCCGAGCGCGGTGAGCGGGAGCTGCACGGCGGCGCTCAGCTGCACGACCGTGACCGTGCCGAGCACGACGAGCAGGTCGCCCTCGCGCGGGAGCGTCCCCAGCCCCAGGCGCGTGCGCAGCCCGGGCAGCAGCGGCCAGAGCGCCGCGACCAGCCACGCGGTCGGCAG
>VGNK01000314.1 GCA_016866055.1 Chloroflexota bacterium
TCTCGGTGGCCGGCGCGGCGGCCGCGGCCGTGGCCGTGGCGGCGGCGCCCGGCACCTTCGCGCGCGCCGCGGCCTTGTCCTGGAACCAGAGCGCGTTGATCTCGGTGAAGAAGCGCTGGTCCACGGGCACGTCCGCCTCGGGGAAGATCGCCGTCACCGGGCACGCCGGCTGGCACGCCCCGCAGTCGATGCACTCGACCGGGTCGATGTAGAGCATCCGGTCTTCGCCCTCGTCGAAGTGGATGCAGTCGACGGGGCAGACCTCGACGCACGACTGGTCCGTCGTGTCGATGCACGGCTGCGTGATGACGAACGTCACGGTCGACCGCCCTCCCGTCGACGGGCGCGCCGGGTGGCGCCGGCGCCGGTGAACCCGGCGCCGATCCTATCGAGCACCCTCCTGAGCGTCCAACCTCGATGCCCGGCCGGCGCGGCTCACGCGCGCGGCTCCCAGCTGAAGCGGCGCAGCGCCACGGCGGCACCGAGCGCGCCCCACGCCGCCACCACGAGCAGGTGCCGCGGCTCCAGCCCCGCGCCCGTCTCGAGCGGGTTGAATGCGCTCTGCAGCGCCGCTGAGAGGTGCTTGAGCGGGAACGCGTCCGCGAGCGTCCCGAGCCACGCGGGGGTGTCGGCGTCCGGCGGGACGAAGATGTCGGAGATGAAGAGCAGCGGCAGCACCGTCGCATTCACGACCGCCGGAGCCGCGTCGGCGTCCGGGATGAAGCTGGTGAGCGCGAGCGCGAGCATCGAGAACGCGGCGGCCCCCACGGCGAGCGAGAGCGCGAACGCCGGGAGCGTCCGCACCGGCACCTCCACGTCGTAGGCAAGCGCGCCGACGGCGACGACGACGATCACGAGCGCGAGCGCGACGAGCGTCATGTAGCCGACCTTGCCCGCGAGGTACGCGGCCTTCGGGAGCGGCGTCCCGCCGATGCGCTTCAGCTGTCCGCGGTCGCGGGAGAGCGCCACGCTCATCGCGAGCGCGGTGTAGCAGGCGTTGATCACCGAGTAGGCGGCGATCGCCGGCACGTAGAAGGTCGAGACGGTCGTCGTGCCCCCGGGGACCGCGAGCTCGCCGCCTCCGAACAGCAGGTTGAAGATCACGAGGAAGAGGAGCGGGAAGGCGAACGTGAAGAACGCCGAAACCGGGTTCCGCCGGAACGCGAGGTGCTCGTAGCGCACCTGCCGGAGCGCAAGCCGGACGGCGCTCACCCGCGCGGCCCGTCGTCGCCCGGCGCGCCCGTGAGGGCGAGGTAGACGTCCTCGAGGGTGGCGGGGGTCACGGCGAGGTCGCGCAGCGGCACGCCCAGCGCGAGCGCTCGCTCGCTGAGCGCGTGCAGCGCGCGCGTGTGATCGGCCGCGCGCACGACGACGCGGCCGCCGGCGTCGCGCTGCACCGAGCCGGCGAGCGGCGGGGGGAGCACGTCGAGCAGCGACTCCTCGCCCGGCGCGAGCGTGAACGAGATCGTCGTCCCCGCGGCGCGCGCCATCAGCGCGCGCGGGGAGCCCTCCGCGACGATGCGCCCGCGCGCGATGATCGCGACGCGGTCGGCGAGCGCCTCCGCCTCGTCCATGTAGTGCGTCGTCAGCAGCACGGTCTTCCCGAGCGCGCGCAGCCCGCTCACCATCTCCCATGCCTGCCGCCGCGCGGAGGGGTCGAAGCCGGTCGTCGGCTCATCGAGGAAGAGCAACTCCGGATCGCCCACGAGCCCGATGGCGACGTCGAGCCGCCGCTGCTGACCGCCCGAGAGCCGCCGCACGCGCGTGTGCCGCTGCTCGCCGAGCCCGACGAGCGCGAGCAGCTCCTCACGGGCGCGCGGTCGCGGGTAGTAGCCGCGGTAGAGCTCGACGGTCTCCTCGACCGTGAGGTACGGCTCGACGCCGGGCGACTGCAGCACGATGCCGACGCGCTCGCGCAGCGCGCGCTCGCGGCGCGCGGGGTCGTGGCCGAGCACGTCGACCTCGCCGGCGTCGCGCCGGCGGTGCCCCTCGAGGATCTCGACGACCGTCGTCTTACCCGCGCCGTTCGGGCCGAGCAGCGCGAAGACCTCGCCGCGCTCCACGCGCAGGTCGATCCCCTGCACGGCGTGCACGGATCCGTACGACTTGCGCAGCCCGCGCGCGAGGACGGCCGGGTCGGCCACGTCTCGAGGGTCCCATCCGCGGTCCGGGGCGGGGATCGTACCAGCGCGGCGGGGTCAGGGGGCCGGGCGGCGCGCAGAGATCGCGACGAGCGCGGCGGCGGCCGCGAACGCCAGCATCGCGAGCGGGCCCGCCGGCGGCACGTGCCCGAGCAGGAAGAGCGCGCCGGACGCGGCGAGCAG
>VGNK01000315.1 GCA_016866055.1 Chloroflexota bacterium
CACGCCGGCGCGCGACTCCGCCAGGCGCCCGCGCGCACGCGGCCGCGGCTGATCCGGCAGGCCGCGCGCATCGACCTCGTGCTCGACCGCGGCCAGCACCACCTCTTCCGGCTGCTCTGGTTCACCGTGCCGCCGAGTTCGCTGATCTGGGACCTCCATTTCCAGGCGCTGCTCGTCTCGCGCTTCGTCACCGACGTCGCGCTGCAGGCGCTGCTCTACGGGACGCTGATCGCCGTCGTCCGCGGCGGCGGCGCCGCGCTCGACGCGGCGCTCGTCGGGACCGCGTTCCTCGCGCCGGGGGTTGTGCTCGGTCTCCACGGCGGCGCCGTCGCGGACGCCCTCACGAAGCGCGTCGCGCTCGCCGGGGCGTACATCGCGATGGCGCTGCTCTGCTTCGCCGTGCCGCTCGTCATCGGCACCGGGTTCGCCTCGCTGCTCGTGATCATCTTCGCGGTGCGCGTGCTCCACCAGGTGTCGCAACCCTCGGAGGCGTCGGCGGTGCCGCTCGTCGCGGACGCCGAGGAGCTGGCCTCGGCCAACTCGTTCATGTCGCTCGCCTCGTCGGTCGGCGAGGTCGTCGGCAAGGCGCTGCTCGCGCCGCTGCTCGTGCACCAGCTCGGGGTCGAGCGTGTGGTGACGCTTGCGGGGATCCTCTTCCTGCTCGCGTTCACGCGCGTCTTCGAGCTGCGGCCGTACGCGGAGGTGGCGCCGCAGCGCGGGCAGCCCCTCACTGCGGGCACGGGGGCCGCGATCCGCTGGCTGTTCGCGGAGCGCCGCGCGCTCCGGATGCTGCTGCTCGCGGGGCTCGCGAGCACGGTCGGCGTCGTGCTGGGGATGCTCGGGCCCGCCTACGTGCGCGAGGTGCTCGAGATCGACCCGACGTTCACGCTCTACGTCTTCATGCCCGCGGCCTTCGGCCTGCTGCTCGCCCTCGCCGCGGCGCCGAAGCTGATCGAGCGCTACGGCGAGCGGCTCGTGGCGGCCGCCGGCTTCACGATCGCGTCCGCCGCGATGATGGGCTTCGGGTTGATCGACCCGCTCACCGAGCGCGTGCTCCCGTGGCTGCTCATCGAGTTCGCCGGGATCACGAAGGATCTCGAGGTCGCGGCGCTGCTCTCGGTGCCGCTGGGCGCGGGGATCACGCTCGCCGCGGCGGCGACGCAGACCTACGTCGGGCGCACGGTGCCGGCCGACCTCCGCGGGCGGCAGTTCGCGCTGATGGGGGTGCTCAAGGACGGGCTCGCGATCGTCCCGCTGCTCACGCTCGGCGTGGTCGCCGGGGTGTTCGGCGCGCGCGCGGTGTTCACCGCGGCACCGTTCGTGCTGCTCGCGCTCGCGCTGGCGATCGACCTCACCGCGGGCCGTCTTCGCTCGCCGGTCGTGCAGCCGGCCGCGACGGCCTGAGGCCGCCCCCCGCCGTCGCCGGCCGGAGCACCGGCCGCGCCACGGCGAGGCGCATGTTCGTCGGCATGGACGCGGAGCCGCTCGCGAACCCCGCGCTCAAGGAGTGGGCCTTGATCTGGGACGCCGTCGCGCGCGGCGAGCAGATCGTCGACCTGAGCAAGGGCGCGCTGCGCGAGCAGGGACACGCATTCCGCCTTCGTGCCGCGCGCTTCTGGCTCTACGACAGCTACGAGCACCAGCGGCCCGAGCTGCTGCTTCCCGAGGTGCGCGAGCGGCTCGGGTCGGTGGGCACCGCGCGACCGGGCGAGGGGCGGCTGCGCTTCACCACGTGGGCGGAGGTCGCAGCCGCCGGCACGCTCACCGCGCCCGAGCAGCTCGACGCACTCGAGGGCTCCTGGATCTGGACGGCGGACTACGCGGGCCAGCGGCTGCGCTGGCGCCCGAAGCAGCCGCTCTGGCTGCTCGCGCTCCGCCGTGCACCGCCTCGAGACGCCGCTCGAGGTGCCCGTCCGCGAGCACTACGCCGGGTGCGCCTCGTGGGTGCCGATGTGAGGACCTCCCCGAAGACCCGCGCCGGGTGCCGTCAACCCGGGTGCTGGACGATGTCGCGTTCGCGCACCGGCTGGGGTGGCTGCGCCGCGCGCTCCCGGGCGTGCGCCTCGACGAGCCGGTCGCGTCGCTCACCACCGGCTAGCGGTACGCCCCCGGGCGGGCTCGCGCGACCGGTGAATCGCCCCGGGAATGTCGGAGGCTCCAATCCTTGCGAGGATGGAGCGATGACACACCGAGGCAGGTACCCAGCGGAAGTACGGGAGCGGGCGGTGCGGCTCGTGCGCGAGCACGAGGGCGACTACCCCTCGCAGTGGGCGGCGATCACCTCGAGCGCGACGAAGTGCGGGATGACCGCGGAGACCGTGCG
>VGNK01000316.1 GCA_016866055.1 Chloroflexota bacterium
CGGCTCGCCGCCGCGCGCGACGGCGGCGCGCTCTTCGCGCAGGGGCTGCTCCACGTGCAGGAGCTCTGGTGCGAGCGCGCCGGCTGCGGCGAGTGCCCGTGCTCGCGCCCGCCGGCGGACGTCAGCGGCGCGCCGGCCCCCGGGGCCGCCGGGAGCGGTACGCCACGGGCCTGATGTCGATCGACGCCTCCGGCGCGCGCGCGTCGTCGAGATGCCGGAACGCCGCCGCTGCGATCATCGCGGCGTTGTCGGTGCAGAGCGCCGGCGGCGGGAGGAAGACCGCCACCGGCGCGCGCTCGACGATCAGCTCTCGGATCCGGCGGTTGGAGGCGACCCCGCCCGCGACCAGCAGCGAGGCGACCCCCTCGCGCTCCGCGACGCGCGCGGCCTTGCGCGAGAGCACGTCCGCGACCGACTCCTGGAACGCCCACGCGACCTCCGCTGCGGGTGGAGGCGCCTCGCCCTCGAGCGCGTGCAGCACCGCCGTCTTCAGCCCCGAGAACGAGAAGTCGTCGCTGCGCGGGAGCCACGCGCGCGGCAGCCGCAGCGCGCGCTCGCTCGCCTCGTCGGCCAGCCGCGCCACCGGCGGGCCCCCGGGATAGCCGAGCCCGAGCAGCCGCGCGACCTTGTCGAACGCCTCGCCAGCGGCGTCGTCGCGCGTGCCGCCGAGCCGCTCGAAGCGCCCGTGATCCTCCATCAGCAGCAGCTCGGTGTGGCCGCCCGAGATCACGAGCGCGAGCGCGGGGAGCGGGGGTACCGGCGGCTCCCCCGGCGTGCCCGTCCCGCGTCCCCTCGGCAGCTCGCCGGCGATCGACGGGTCGGCGCCGCGGCCGGTGAGCCAGTTCGCGCAGACGTGCCCCTCGATGTGATCGACGGGGATCAGCGGGAGCCCGCGCGCGAACGCGATCCCGCGCGCGCCGTTGAGCCCGACGACGAGCGCGCCCGGCAGCCCCGGGCCCGCCGTCGCCGCGACGGCGTCGATCTCGTCCCAGCCGCACTCCGCCTCCGCGAGCGCGCGGCGCACGACCGGCACGAGCGCGCGCAGGTGCGCGCGGGCCGCCACCTCCGGCACCACGCCGCCCGTCTGGGCGTGCAGCGCCTGCTGGGAGGCGACGACGTTCGCGAGCATCCGACGCTCGTCGGCCACGATCGCGGCCGCGGTCTCGTCGCACGAGGACTCGATGGCGAGGATGCGCACGGCGGCTCCGTCCAGGCTCAGGGCAGCGGGTTGAACGCGCTGATCCCGTCGCCGGTGAGCACGTACACGGTGGCCCCGTCGGGCGCGAGCGCGAGCCCCTTCAGGTCGAAGAACGACGGGTGGCGGAACTGGCGCAGGAACGGCCCCGTGCGGTCGCCGACGACGATGCGCTGCCGCGCGCGGTCCGCGATGTAGAGCAGACCGCGGGCAGTGTCCTCGACGAGCCCCACCGGCGCCTCGACGGGGCGGTCGATACCGGCGAGCAGCTTCCCCTCCTCGCGCCCCTGGCGGAAGCGCCGCAGCGCGCCGGCGTCGAGCAGGTAGAGCTCGCCGTCGACGGCGAGGTGCGTGGCCTGCGCGAGATCGATCCCGCCGAGCAGGCCGGCGCGCTCCGAGTCGAAGCCCTCCCCGGCCGGGAGGTAGCGCCAGACCTCACCGGCGCCCGGGTCGAGGATGTAGAGGTTGCCGACGTAGGCGACCATCGCGCTCGCGGTGCGCAGCTCGGGGGCGCCCCGCAGCGGGATCGCGCGCGGGCGGGCGGCGCCGGCGGGGTCGATCGAGAAGAGCGTGCGCCCCACGTCGAGCAGCAGGAGCCGCCGCGTCGCCTGCTCCCAGGCGATCGCGGTGACGTCGCGCGCGGCGACGCCGCCGTACTGCTCGCCAGCGCGGTAGACCTCGACGGGGTCGCCGCCGCTCGTCGCGATGCGGAAGACGCGTCCCTTCTCGCCGTCGAGCAGCCAGAGCCAGCCGCCGCCGGCCGTGACGGTGGCCGGGCGCAGCGGAGCGGTGATCGTTCCGCTGAACATGATCACGCCGCGCAGGTCGCGCACCTCGACGACGGCGTCGAGCACGTCGAGCAGCGCGCGCGCCTGCGCGGTGAGGTCGGCGACGCGCCCGTCATCTGGCGCGATGGCGCGCGCGCGCTCGGCGGAGGCGAGCGCGGAGGAGGCGGCGGCGCGGCGCTGCGCGGGATCGGTGGTCGCGTTCGCGGTGGAGAGGTAGCCGGCGCCCTGGGTGAGCGCCGCGTTGAGCTCGGCGGCGCGGTCCTCGCGCAGCAGCCCCGGCAGCACGAGCCAGGCGAGCGCGACGAGCGCGACGAGCGCGACG
>VGNK01000317.1 GCA_016866055.1 Chloroflexota bacterium
CGACGTGCGCGAGTTGGCGCTGGCGGCGATCGCGGCGGAGCGCGCTGCGCCGGCCCGGGCGGGGCGCTGAGGTGCTCCCGGCGCAGACGATCCGCGAGCGCACGGCCGACGTGCGGCGGTCGCTCGAGGTGCGCCGCACCGAGGCCCCCATCGACCGCATCCTCGAGCTCGACGAGCGGCGCCGCGCGCTCCTCACCGAGGTGGAGTCGATGCGCGCGGATCGCAACCGTGCGGGGCGCGCGATCGGTGCCGCGAGGGACGCCGCGAAGCGCGCGCGGCTGATCGAGGAGCAGCGCGCGGTGGCCGGCCGCCTCGACGCGCTCGAGGGGCTGCTGCGCGAGGTCGACGCGGAGCTGGATGCGCTGCTCCTGCAGGTCCCGAACCTCCCGCACCCGGACGTCCCGGTGGGCGGCGAAGCCGACTCGGTCGTCGTGCTCGAGGGCGACGGCGCCGGCGAGCGGCGGCTCGACCCGCCGCAGCCGACGTCCGCGTACCCCGCGCCGGCGACGGACGAGGCGAGGCTCCCGCACTGGGAGCTGGGCGAGCGGCTCGGGATCATCGACTTCGAGCGCGGGGTGAAGATCAGCGGGTCGCAGTTCTACGTGCTGCGCGGCGACGGCGCGCGGCTGCAGCGCGCGCTGATCGCCTGGATGCTCGACCTGCACCGCGAGCAGGGGTACGTCGAGGTCTACCCGCCCGCGGTGATCAAGGAGGAGATGCTCGTCGGCACCGGGCAGCTCCCGAAGTTCGCGCACACGATGTTCCACCTCGAGGGCACCGACCTCTGGCTGAACCCCACGGCGGAGGTGCCGGTCACGAACCTCTACCGCGACGAGATCCTGGACGTCGGCGACCTGCCGATCCTGCACACGGCGTACACGCCCTGCTTCCGCAACGAGCAGTTCAGCGCGGGCGCGGCGGTGCGCGGCATCAAGCGCGGGTACCAGTTCGACAAGGTCGAGATGGTGCGCTTCGAGAACGACGAGAGCTCGTGGGCGGCGCTCGAGCAGCTGCTGGACGACGCGCTCGAGGTCGCGCGCCGGCTCGGGCTGCGATACCGCGTGCTGCGGCTCGCGACCGCCGACCTCACGTTCGCCTCGGCGATGACCTACGACATCGAGGTCTGGGCGCCGGGGGCCCGCGAGTGGCTCGAGGTCTCCTCGGTCTCGAACTTCGAGGCGTTCCAGGCGCGGCGGGCGAACCTCCGCTACCGCGACCCGGACGGCCGGATCCACGCGCTGCACACGCTCAACGGCTCGGGGCTGGCGCTGCCGCGGACCGTGGCGACGCTGCTCGAGACGCACCAGCTCGAGGACGGCTCGGTGGAGCTGCCGGAGGCGCTGCGGCTCTACCTCGGCGGCCAGGCCAGCATCTCCCCGCAAACGCGCGGGCCGCGGCGCTGGGGGCCTTGACCGGATAGCACGTCCGTTCTACTCTTCGAGCACAGAAGCGAACAGGCGTTCTGTTCTGCGGCTCGGGGGGACGGCCATGCTCTTCGCGATCGTGCTCGGCATCGTGGTGGGGGCGGCGTCGGTGCTGCTCGTGCAGCAGTGGTTGCGCGGGGCGCTCGTGCTCGGTCGGGGACGCGGAGCGGTGCTCGCGCCGGAGCGCTTCCCCCATCTCGCGCCGCCCGGGCGCCGGCGCGCCGCCTGACGCTCGCGCCCGCGGCTCGGGGTCGCGGCGCTCGCCGGTAGACTGCGGAGCATGGCGGCGGCCACCCAGCTCGGAGCCCTGCTGCTCGACGCGCTCGGCGAGTTCGAGCGTGCGGTCGAGGCGGTGCCCGCGCCCGGGCGGCACCGTCGGATCGGGCGGTTGAACGCGCCCGCCTGGACGGTCGCGCACCTCGCGAGCAGCGTCGACGGCTGGGTCAACGTCTACGCGTGGGGCGGCGAGGGCGACCGCTGGGCCGGCGAGTGGTACGAGCGGCAGGCAGCCCTGAGCGCGGGCGTGGCGCTCGACACCTCGCTGGACGACGCCCGCGCGGCGTTCGCGCGGATCGCGGAGCGGGCGCGGGCGTCGCTCGGAGCCGCGGACGCCGCCCGGCTCCGGAAGGACACCGTCGCGCCGCTCGGGCGCTGGGGCCTCCAGCCCGTCGCGTACCTCGTCGCGCGCGCGAGCGCCCACCTCTTCGCCCACGCGGGCGAGCTGACCGTCGCCGCCTCGCTCGTCGGCGCGCCGGACCTCGGGCTGCCGGGACGCCTCGCCGGCGTGCGCGACACGCCTGCGGACGAGACCGCGCGCTACGTCGCGCGGCTCGCGGTCGACGCGCGCCACGAGATCGGTC
>VGNK01000318.1 GCA_016866055.1 Chloroflexota bacterium
CCGCCGCCAGCGCGCCGGCGGCCCGCCCGTGCAGCTCCGCGCGGCGCAGGGGCGAGAGCTGCTCGAGGATCGTGTCCCGCGTGAGGCTGTGCGCGAAGCGATACGCGCCGCCACTCGACCCCACGACGATCACGCGACGCGCGAGCGCCTCCTCGAGCGCCGCCCCCACGTCGCCGACCGCCCCCGCGCCGACCGCCCCCGCCAGCACCCCGTGATCGAACTCCTCGCCGATCACCGCGGCCGCCGCCAGCAGTTCGCGGCAGGGGCGCGTCAGCTGCGCCAGCCGGACCTGCAGCACGTCGCGCACACTGTCCGGGAGCAGGGAGACGGCGACCACCGGCTCCGCCGCGCGGGGGTCGTGCATGAGCAACGTGGCGACCTCCGCGAGGAAGAACGGGTTCCCCTCCGTGCGCCGCAGCACGGCCTCGGCGAGCGCCGCGCTCGGCGCCGTCCCCATGCGCTCGCGCAGGTAGGCGGCCACCTCGCTCGCGCCGAAGCCGCCGAGCGGGTAGCGACGCAGCAGCCGCGCTTGGGTCAGACGCGCGAGCAGCGACTCGAGCGCCGGCGCCGTCCCCGGGGCGTCGTCGCGGCAGGCCAGCACGATCAGCGCCGGCAGCCGCGTCGTGCGCGCCGCGAGCCGGCCCAGCAGCTCCACGTCGGTGCCGGCGAGCGACTGGGCGTCGTCGATCGTCACCACCAGCGGCGCGTCGCGGCAGGCCGCCGCGATCAGCTGCAGCGCCGGCTCGCCCATCGCGTCGATCACCCCGAGCCCGTGCTTGCCCAGCGCTGCGAACGCCGCCCCCGGCTGCGAGAGCCAGCGTGCCTGCCGGCCCAGCTCGTCCAGGTAGGAGCGGAGCTCCAGCCACCGCGAGGGGTCGCCGCTGCCCTCCACCGCCCCCTTGAGCAGCTCGAGCCAGAACGCGTACGGCGGCCCCGACGCCGTCTCCGCGTGCGCGAACCAGCAGGTGGCGCCGTGGCCGTGCGCGACGCGGTCGAACTCGACCGCGAGCCGCGTCTTGCCGATGCCGGCCTCGCCGTGGATCAGCGCGACGCCCCCGGCACCGCGCGCCGCCCGATCGAACTGCGCGCACAACGCCTCGAGCTCGCGTGCGCGACCGATCAGCGCCGTGTGCTCGGCGTCCGGCCGCGCTGGCCGCCCCTCGAGGGTGCTCGTCATCGCCCGTGCCCTGGCATCCCGCGGTGTGTGACGACAGTAGCACGTGCCCCGGGGACGCCCCCGCGCCGCCGCCGGGGGACGCGTCAGGACGCGAGGCGCTCGATCACTGCGGTGGGCCCCACCGCGACCGACCAGCGGTAGGCGCTGTCGCTGTCGGGGAACCAGATGTCCCGATGCCCGACGTCGACCCCCCCGCCGACGTCCGCGCAGGTGTAGACCAGCCCGTCGGGGTCGCCGCGCACGCGGAAGCGCTCGCCGAGCAGCTCGGCGGCGCAGGAGGCGGCGCCGCGGTAGACGACGTCGCCGTTCGCCATGCGCCCGCAGAAGCCGCCGCCGTCGCCGATCGAGGCGGGGATCGTCCCCGGCTGGCAGTAGTAGTACGTGAGGCGCACGGTGCGGGTGGCGGCGGTCTCCGCGGCCTCGTTGCCCGCCGGCCCCGGCACGTCGCCCTGCGAGGAAGGCGGCCCCGGCTGGTAGCCGCTCGGCGGCGTGCCGCCCGCCGCCGCCGGCGGGGAGGCCGTCGGTGGCGGAGGTGCCGCGCCGGCCGCCGCCTTCACGGTCACGATCGAGCCCACGGCGAGGTGCCCGCTCGAGAGCGTGCTCGCGATCGCCGGCGCGCCCGGGATGAAGACGAGCCAGCGCTGCGAGCCGACGTCGAGCAGCGAGATGCTCTCGACTGGGAACGGCTGCGCCGCGGCGAGCCTCGCGGGGTCGTTCGTGGCGCTCACGCCCTGCGTGAGGCCGCCCGTCGGCGGTGCGGGGAGCGCGTTGCCGCTCCCCTCGGTCGGGCGCGGCGCTGCGGGGGCGGGCGGTGCGCCCGGCGTCGCGAGGCCCTGGCGCTTCACGGTCACGACGCTGTCCGGCCGCAGCACCGAGGAGCTGAGCGTGTTCACGACCGCCGGGGCGCCCGGGATGAACGTGAGCCAGCGCTGAGTGGCGACCTCGAGCAGCGAGACGCTCTCGACGGGGAACGGCTGCGCCGCGACGAGCGCGGCGGGGTCGCTCGTCCCCGCCATCCCGAGCGTGAGCCCGCCCTCGGCGGGCTTCGGCAGCGGCGCCGCGGAGGACGGCACCGGCGGCGCGGCCGCGGGCGGGGGCGGCGCC
>VGNK01000319.1 GCA_016866055.1 Chloroflexota bacterium
CCGCGCGCCGCGGGACCGGGGTGCGGCGGGCCGCCGGCCGCGCGAGCCGGCTGGTCGTGCTCTCGTTCGCGCTGCTGCTCGTCGGCGGGCTCGGGATTTTCCAGGTGCTGCAGACGAGCCGCGTGGCGACGCTCGGCTACGAGATCCGCGCGCTGGAGCGCGACCGCGCGCAGCTCGCCGCTCAGGTCAGCCAGCTCGAGGCGGCGGTCGCGCGGCGCTCGACGCTCGAGCGGGTGCGCGCCGAGGCGGTGGGCCGGCTGGGGATGGTGTCGCCGAGCGAGGGGCTGCGCGTGACGGTGGACGCCCCGGTGCCGCGCGTGGCGCCGCTGCCGCGGCGCTACACCCCGGCGACCGAGCCGGCCCCGGCCGCGCCGCGGGCCTGGTGGGAGCGGGCGCTCGGGCACGTCCCGGGACTCGACTAGCCGCGTGCTACCGCCGCGGGCGGGCACGGCGCCACGAGCGCGCACGAGACGGACGGGGGGGCGCGGAGTGATCGAGGCCCGACCCGACCACCTGACCTGGCGCCACCGCGTCGTCGCGGCGTTGCTCGCGCTCGCCATCCTCGGGATCGTCGGGCGGCTCGTGCAGTTGCAGGTGCTCGATCACGAGCGCTACGTCGAGCAGGCCGCGGCCACGCGCCTCGGCGCGGTCGAGGTGTACGCGCCGCGCGGCGCGATCCTCGACGCGACCGGCTACCCGCTCGCGATCTCCGTCGACGCCTTCGACGTCTACGTCGACCGCTTCCTCTGGCGCGACCGCGAGAAGGCGCAGGCGGCCGCGACCCGGCTCGCGCCGTTGATCCACGGGGATCCCGCCGCGATCCTGCGCGCCGGCAGCGAGCAGGACTCCGGCGACGCGCTTGTCGCGCGCCAGATCGCCTTCGCGGACGGCGATCGCCTCCAGCGCGAGGCGCTCTTCGGGGTGCGGCTGATCCCCTCCTCGGTGCGCATCTACCCCGAGGGCGACCTCGCCGGCCAGCTCGTGGGCTACGTCGGGCTCGACCAGGTCGGGCTGTGGGGCATCGAGGCCGACTACGAGACCGTGCTCCACGGCAAGCGCGGCTGGCTCGTGAGCGAGCGCGACCCGCTCGGGCGGCCGATCGCGTTCGGCCCGCGCCGCGAGCGAGCACCGACCGTCGGCGGCGAGGTGCAGCTCACCGTCGACCGCTTCGTGCAGGCTGCGGTGGAGCGCCGGCTCGACGAGGCGCTCAAGCAGTTCAAGGCTCCCAGCGGGTCGATCATCGTGATGGACCCGCGCACGGGCGCCGTGCTCGCGATGGCGTCGCGCCCCGCGGTCAGCCTCTCGCGCGTGAACCTCGACGACCCTGCGCTCTCGGATCTCGTGCGCAACCGCGCGGTCACCGACCTCTACGAGCCGGGCTCGGTGCTGAAGACGATCACGACCGCGGCCGCGCTCGATCTCGGGAAGGTGACGCCGGAGACGACCTACCGCGACAGCGGGCAGGTCAAGGTGCTCAACGACACGATCCGCAACTGGGACCTGCGCGCGTACGGCGAGGTGACGGTGCGCGAGTACCTCCAGTACTCCCTGAATACGGGGGCGGTCTGGCTCTCCGACCTCGTGGGCGCGCACGAGTTCTACCGCTACCTGCGCGCGTTCGGGCTGGGCGAGGCGACGCACGTGGGGCTCGCCGGCGAGGCCGAGGGGCAGATGCGGACGCCGGACGACCCCGACTGGTACCCGGTCGACCTCGCGACGAACTCGTACGGCCAGGGGATCGCCGCGTCGCCCCTGCAGGTGCTCGCGGCGGTCAACGCGTTCGCCAACGGCGGCGTGCTGATGCGGCCGTACATCGTCTCGCGCGTGGTGACCGGTGAGCGGGTGCGCCAGTTCCAGCCCGTGCAGGTGCGCCGCGTCGTCTCTCCCGGCACAGCGGAGACGATGCGTCTGCTGATGCGCGACGTCGTCGAGGGGGTGCCCGCGCACGGCGCGCGCGTCCCCGGCTACGAGGTGGCGGGCAAGACCGGCACGACGCTCGTCTCGATCCCGACCGGCTACGACCTCGCCACGACCATCGCGACGTTCGCCGGGTTCATCCCCGCGGAGCGGCCGGTCGTATCGATCGTCGTGAAGATCGACCAGCCGCAGGGGGCGCTCAACCTCGGCGGCGAGGTCGCGGCCCCGATCTTCGCCCGGGTGGCGAGCGACGTGATGGCGTACCTCAACGTGCCGCCGACGCGCCCGGTGCCGGCCCCCGCGCGGGTGGGCGCGCGGTGAGCACCGCGGCGCCGCCGGTGCTCGACGCAGGCTTCGTGGCG
>VGNK01000320.1 GCA_016866055.1 Chloroflexota bacterium
CGGCGCCGCCGTCCAGCGCGCTCGTGGAGCCGCACTCCGGCACCCCATCCCCGGCGGCGCCCCGCGTCCCGCCGGCGAGCGGCGAGCCCGCGCCCGGCGCCTCCCCCGACTCCCGGGATGCCCCCGAGTGGCGCGACCCGCCACAGGAACGTCTCCTGTGACCTCTGCCCGGCGCTCGGCGCTCCGCGTGATCCCGCTGGGCGGCCTCGGCGAGATCGGGCGCAACATGATGCTCTACGAGCACGGCGACGACATGATCGCCGTGGACGCAGGGCTGATGTTCCCGGACGCGGAGCACCTCGGGGTCGACGTCATCATCCCCGAGATCTCCTACGTGATGCGCGATCCCCAGCGGCTGAAGGCGCTCTTCCTCACGCACGGGCACGAGGATCACATCGGCGCCGTCCCCTTCGTGCTCCGCGAGATCAACGTCCCGATCTTCTGCACGCGGCTGACCCGCGGACTCGTGCAGGTGAAGCTTCGGGAGCACGGGCTCCACGATGACGCCCGCATCACCACGATCGAGCCCGGCCAGGTCGTGAACGTCGGCGCGTTTGCAGTCGAGGCGTTCTCGGTCGCGCACTCCATCCCCGACGCGGTCGGCTTCATCATCGGCACGCCGCTCGGCAAGGTCGTGCACACCGGCGACTTCAAGCTCGACCACACGCCGGTGATGGGCCAGCACACCGACCTCACGCGCCTGGCGGAGGTCGGACGCGAGGGCGCGCTGCTGCTCGCCGCGGACTCCACGTACGCCGAGATGGAGGGGTACACGCCCTCCGAGCAGCGCGTCGCGGAGACGCTCGAGCGCGCGATCGCGGACGCCCCGGGGCGGGTCATCGTGACGACCTTCGCCTCGCTGATCTCGCGCGTGCAGATGGTGATCGACGCCGCGGAGCGGCACGGCCGCCGGGTCTTCGTCACCGGCCGGTCGATGGTGAACAACGTGCAGATGGCCCGCGACCTCGGCTACCTGCGCGCGCCGGGCGGCATCCTAATGACGGTCGGCGAGATGCGCGAGCACCCGCCCAAGCGCACCGTCGTCATCTGCACCGGCTCCCAGGGCGAGCCGACCTCCGCGCTGACGCGCATGGCGAGCGGCACGCACCAGCACGTCACCATCCAGGACGGCGACACCGTCATCCTCTCCTCGAACCCCGTCCCGGGGAACGAGAAGTTCGTCTATCGCAACATCGACGCGCTCTTCAAGGCCGGCGCCCGCGTCATCTACAACCGGCTGGCCGACGTGCACGTCCGCGGGCATGCCTCGCGCGAGGAGCTGAAGATCGTGCACCGCATCGTGCGGCCCCGGTACTTCGTCGGCATCCACGGGGAGTACCGGCACCTCGTCCTCCACCGCCAGCTCGCCGTCCAGCTCGGGACCTCGGCCGAGCACACCTTCGTGCTGACAGACGGCGACGTACTCACGATCGACTCCGACGGCGCCACCGTGGCCGAGCACGTGCCGGCGGACTACGTCTACGTGGACGGCCTCGGGATCGGAGATGTCGACCAGATCGTGCTGCGCGACCGCCAGCACCTGGCCTCCGATGGGATGTTCGTGATGGTCGCGGCGATCGACCGCCACACGGGGAAGCTGACCGGCCCCCCGGAGGTGATGTCGCACGGGTTCGTCGGGCCCGAGGAGGAGCAGGCGCTGCTCGATGGCGCTCGCCAGATCGTGATCGATACACTGGGCGGCGAGGACCGGCGCGCCGACTGGAAGGCGCTGCACGAGACGTTGAAGGACGACGTCGCGACGTTCCTCCACCGGCGGACGCACCGGCGGCCGCTCGTGATCCCGGTGATGCTGGAGGTGTAGAGCACCGCAACTCGCCAAACCACGACGGCGCCCTCGGACTGGCGGGGACGGGGGTGCACGAGGAGTAGAGCGCATGGCTCGACCGAAGACCCGCCGTCCGCGCGCTGCGCGCGCGTCGCGCCCGCGTCCGTTCCCCGACATCACGACCGTCTGGCGGGCCGCCGTCCGACCGGACCTCGTCGGCACGCTGCTGGTCGTGCTCGCGGCCGCGGCGCTCGCCTACCTGCTCCCCCCGCTCGCCTACCTGCTCCCCCCGCTCGCGCGGCTGCTGCCCGAGGCGCGCGATCATGTGGTGCAGGTCCTGGGGCTGCACGCGTTCACCGCCGCGCTCGGCATCGCGCTGCTCGGGCTGCTCATGGCGCTGCGGCGGCTGCGCTGGCTGCGCGCCCGCGGGCGGCACGTCGCGGGGCTGCTCGCGGCGCTCGTCTTCGCCGCCGGGGTGCTCGGCCGCT
>VGNK01000321.1 GCA_016866055.1 Chloroflexota bacterium
CGGCGCGCCCGAGCGCGAGCTGCGCGCCGACCACCGAGCCGGCGGAGGTGCCGACGATCAGGTCCGCGTCGCCGGGGCGCACGCCGCCGCGCTCCAGCCCAGCCATCAGCCCCGACTGCCAGGCGATCCCGACGGTCCCGCCGCCCCCGAGCACCACCGCGCGCGTCGCCACCGCCACCTCCCGTTCGAACGCCCGCGCGGCCACCCGCGCCGGCGCCGCTACTCGAAGAGCAGCACCGTCCGCGCGACCTCGCCGGCCTTCATCGCGCGGAGCGCGTCGTTGATCTCGTCGAGCCGCCCGCGCCGGCTCACCATCTCGTCGAGCAGCAGCCGCCCCTGCCGGTAGAGCTCGAGGGAGCGCGGGATGTCGACGCGGAAGCGGTTCGACCCCATGCGCGAGGTCTGCAGCTTGCACTCGGGCCGCAGCGCCTCCCATGGGAACTCGATCATCGCGCCGCGCGGGAGCACGCCGACCACCGTCGCCGTGCCCCCCACCGCGAGGCTCTCCACCGCCCTCGCTCCTCGCCGCTCGCTCGGCCCGTGCTGCTCCCCAGCGTACCGCTCGCGGTCTCGCGACCCGGTTGGCGGTTCGCCGGAGGGGGGTCGAGGCGACCGCGCGGCGGGCGTGGTAGAACAACGCGCGGACGCCACAGCGGATGCAGGCGCAGAGCGGGGGTACCAGATGGGCCGGGTCAACAGGAACGGCGTGCTCGCGGGCAAGGTGGCGGTCGTCACCGGCGCCTCGCGCGGCATTGGCGAGGCGATCGCGATTCGCTACGCGATGGAGGGGGCGAAGGTCGTCGTCTCCGCGCGCACGGAGAACGACGGGGACCACGTCCTCTCCGGGGGCATCAACCAGGTCGTGAAGCGCATCAAGGCGGCCGGCGGCGAGGCGGCGGCGGTGCGCGCCGACCTCTCGAAGGCGGAGGACCGCGAGCAGCTGATCTCGGCGACCGAGGCGATCTACGGCCCCGTCGACATCCTCGTGAACAACGCGGCGGTCACGTTCTTCATCCCGAGCCAGGACTTCCCGGAGCGGCGCTTCCGGCTGATGCTCGAGGTGCAGGTGTACGCGCCCTTCCACCTCAGCCAGCTCGTGCTGCCGAAGATGCGCGAGCGCAAGTCGGGCTGGATCCTGAACATCTCCTCGCACGCGGCGCTCCACCCGAAGGCGGGCTCCGGCGCGGGCGAGGGCGGCGGCGGCACGGTCTACGGGATGTGCAAGGCGGCGCTGGAGCGCTTCACGACCGGGCTCGCGGCGGAGGTCTACAAGGACAACGTCGGCGTGAACGTGATCTCGCCGGGCCTCGTGGCGACGCCGGGCGTCGTCTTCCACAAGCTCGTGAACGAGTCGAACAAGGACCGCGTCACCCCGGTCGAGCACATGGCGGAGGCGTGCCTGCGGCTCGTGCACGGCGACCCGCAGCAGATGACCGGGCGCATCACCTACGCCGCGGACATGCTCGAGGAGTTCAATCTGAAGCCGGCCGAGCTGGTCGGCGCGACGGCCTAGCGGCGGGCGCCCGTGGGGGGCGAGGCGGCCGGGCGGCGCGGTGGCTGAGCCGCCGCGCGCACGCGCCGAGGCGGTCGCGCGCGCGGTCGCGGTGCTGCGCGCGGGCGGGCTCGTCGGCCTGCCGACCGAGACCGTCTACGGGCTCGCCGCGGACGCGTCGAACCCGGAGGCGGTGCGTCGCGTCTTCGCGGCGAAGGGACGCCCCGCCGAGCACCCGCTGATCGTGCACCTGGGCGACGCCGCGCGGATCGACGATTGGGCGGCGGAGGTGCCCGCGGCGGCGCGGCGCCTCGCGGCGGCGTGCTGGCCGGGCCCGCTCACGCTCGTCGTGCGCCGCGCCCCCCGCGTGATCGACGAGGTCACCGGCGGGCTCGAGACGGTGGCGCTGCGCGTCCCCTCGCACCCGCTCGCGCTCGCGGTGCTGCGCGCCTTCGGCGGCGGGCTCGCCGCGCCCTCGGCGAACCGCTTCGGCCGCGTGAGCCCCACCACCGCGGAGGCGGTGCGCGAGGAGCTCGGCGACGCGGTCGACTACGTGCTCGACGGCGGCCCCTGCGAGGTGGGCGTCGAGTCGACGATCGTCGACGTCACCGGCGCGCGGCCGGTGATCCTGCGGCCGGGCGGGGTCTCGGCGGAGCGCGTGGCGGAGGTGACGGGCGAGGCGCTCGGGCACGAGAGCGCGACGCGCGCGCCGGGGACGCTCCCGGCGCACTACGCGCCGTCGCTCGCGGTGATCGTGCTCGACGCGACGGCGGCGGTGGCC
>VGNK01000322.1 GCA_016866055.1 Chloroflexota bacterium
GGCGGACCCGCGCTCCGGCCGGGCGTGCGGGCGGCGGCTCATCGCGCGGTGTAGCCGCCGTCGACGGCGAGCGCGATGCCCGTGATGAACGACGCATCGTCCGAGATCAGGAACGAGGCCGCCGCCGCGATCTCCTCGGGCTGCCCGAGCCGGCCCATCGGGTGGAGCGACGCGATGAACCGCGCCGCGTCCTCGGAGGCGGTGAGGTTCGCGGTCATCGGCGTCTCGATGTAGCCGGGGCAGATCGCGTTCACGCGCACGCCCCGGCGCGCGTAGTGCAGCGCGAACTGGCGCGTGAGCCCGACGACGCCGTGCTTCGCCGCGACGTAGGAGCCCGCGCCCGGCGCCGGCGGCGCGGTGGGGTCGGCCGCCGCCTGCGCGCCGACGAGCCCGACGAGCCCGGCGACCGAGGCCGTGTTCAGGATCGCGCCGCCGCCGCGCTCGGCGAGCAGCTGCGCGCCGTGCACGAGCCCGTAGTAGACGCCGCTCAGGTTCACCGCGATCGTCGTGTCCCAGCCGAAGCCGCCGCCGACGCCGGCGTTGTTCATGATCGCGTGCAGCCCGCCGAGCTCGTCGACCGTGCGCCGCAGCGCGCCCTGCACCTCCTCCTCCCGCGTGACGTCGAGCCGCATCGCGGCCGAGCGCCCGCCGCCCTCGGCCACGCGCGCCGCGGTGTCCTGCGCGCCCCGCTCGTTGAGGTCGGCGCACATCACTGCGGCGCCGTCGGCACCGAAGCGCAGCGCCGTCGCGCGGCCGATCCCCGAGCCGGCCCCCGTGACGAGCGCCACCTTGCCGTCGAGTCTGGACATCAGCTTCCCTCCGATCGCCCGCGCCGATCCGCCGCGCATCCTACCTACACGCGCCGGACCCCGCGCTCCGGCGCGGAGCCCGCAAGCGGATGCGCCTGTGGCGCCGAGCGGGCATCATCGCTGCAGACGACCTCGCTGCCGACCGCGGGCCCCGCGGCGACGGCCGCGCACCGCGAACCCGCCCATCCCGTCGAGGAGCCGCCCGCGTGCTGAGCCGCCCCTTCCTCGTGCTCGCGCTCGCGATGTTCAGCGCGACGCTCGGCATCGGGATGGTCACGCCGATCCTCCCCGTCTACGCGCGCTCGCTCGGCGCGAGCGGCACCGCGGTCGGGTTGACGTTCTCCTCGTTCGCGCTCACGCAGGTCTTCATCAGCCCGTTCAGCGGCCGCCTCGCCGACCGCTACGGGCGCAAGCCGTTCCTCGTCGGCGGGCTCGCCACCTACGTCGTCGCCGCGCTCGGCTGGGGGCTCACGAGCGACGTCGGCTCCGCGATCTTCTTCCGCGCCGTCACCGGGGTCGGCTCCGCGTTCATCTTCGCGATGTCGCACGCCTACATCGGCGACCTCGCGCCGCGCGGCCGCGAGGGGCGCTACATGGGCACCTTCGGCATCTTCGACTTCCTCGGCTTCGGCGCCGGTCCGATCGTCGCTGGGGTCATCCGCGACCTCACCGACCTGAAGACGACGTTCTTCGCGATGGGGCTGCTGTTCGTCTTCTCGACGGGGATCGTCGCGCTGCTGCTCCCGCCGCGGGCGCGCCCCGCGAGCGGAGGCGCCGGCGAGGGCGAGCGCGCCGTGCCCTTCGCGCCGTGGCGCTGGATCCTGCTCAACCCCTACGTGCAGTCGCTCTTCACCGTGCGCGCATCGCTCGCGTTCTCGATGGGCGCGAGCTTCTCGTTCATCGCCGTCTACCTCGAGGAGGACCTGCTCGCGACCGCCACGATGGTCGGGCTGCTGCTCGCGGCGCAGCAGATCACCGGCGGGCTGCTGCAGCCCGCGATCGGCGCGATCGCCGACCGCGCCGGGCGCCGTCAGCTCGTCGCGATCGGCGTGCTGATGGTCGCCGCGGGCTACTCGACGATCTGGGCGACCGACCGCTACACGGTGATCCTCGCCGGCTTCGTGATCGGCGTCGGCATCGGTGGGGCGCTCGTGAACGTCTCGGCGGCGGCGCTGCAGGTGGACCTCGGCCGGCGGCTGGGGATGGCGACGGTGATGAGCATGCAGTCGATGGCGTTTGCGACCGGTGTGCTGCTCGGATCGCTGGGCGGCGGCTTCATCGTCGAGCTCACCGACGTGGCGACGGTGTTCCTGGTCGCGGGGGGCGCGCTGATCGCGGGCGCGATCTTCTTCCTGCTGCGCACGGCCGGCCGGCCCGCGCAGCCGTCGGCGGCGATGGAGCCGGCGCTCGACGAGGCGGCCTCCGGTTAGCGCCCCGCCGCGCCCGGCGCGCGGAC
>VGNK01000323.1 GCA_016866055.1 Chloroflexota bacterium
GGCGGCTAGCGGCGGGGGACGCGCCGGCCGCCCACGCGGCCGCGTCCACGGCCCGGCGGGCGGCCTCCCGTCGTGCGCCACACCCGCTGCACGATGCGCGATGATGTGCGATGCACCGATCGCGATCGCGCGAGCGGGTGTGTCAGCGGGGGTGTCGCGATGGGACAGAAGCTCACCTTCCTCCTGCGGCGGCGGCCGGGGTTGAGCCGCGAGGAGTTCCAGCGGACGTGGCGCGAGCAGCACGCGCCGCTCGTCGCCGAGCGCGCGGAGCGCATCGGCTGCGTGCGCTACGTGCAGGTGCACACCGACCTCGACGCCGAGGCGCGGCCCGGCCGCCCGGAGCCGTTCGACGGCGTCGCCGAGCTCTGGTTCGACCCGGCGCGCCGCACCGGCACCTCGGATCAGCGCGCGCAGGCGGGCCGCGACCTGCTCGACGACGAGCGCCGCTTCATCGACCTCGAGGCGTCGCCGCTCTGGATGAGCGAGGAGCGCCCGGTGATCGAGCGCGGCTCGGGGCCGCGCCGGCTGACGTACGTGCTGACGCGCCGGGCGGAGCTCACGCGGCCGGTGTTCCAGAGGTACTGGTGGGAGACGCACGGCCCGCTCGTGACGCGCCACGCGCCCGAGCGGCTGCGTCGCTACGTGCAGGTGCACACCGTGCTCGATGCCGAGGACTTCCCCGGCCGCCGCACGCGCAACGCTCCGCCGCCGTACGACGGGCTCGCGCTGCTCTGGTACGACGACGCCTACCCCGGCCGCTCGCCGGAGGCGGACGCCGCCGCGCGACCGCTCATTCAGGAGGACGAGGCGAGGTTCATCGACTGGTCGCGCTCGCCGCTCTGGATGGGCGTCGAGCACGTGATCGTCGAGCGGTAGGGCCGCACGCGCGCAGGCACCCCGGCGCTCCGGCCGCGCGGGGCCGCGTCTCCCGGCCGCGGGTTGGCACCCGCCGCTCGCCCATCGCTGCGTGCGGCGCCGGCGCCCTCAGAATTCCCTTCGCCGACCCCTCAAGTCGCCCCCACCACCTGCCGATGATCCCCGCAGCAGCCCCTGCGGCTGCCGGGCGCAGTGCGCTCGACCGACAACGGCAAACCCGTCGAAAGGCGGGGGCGCAACGACACGGGCCTGCCCCCGTCTCACAACGAGGCGGGAACGGTCGCCGGTCCGCCGAAGCGAGGACAGCACGATGGGGCGCCCCCGTGGCACTCCCTGAACTCCCGGTCTCTCCCTCTCGAGCCGATGCCGGCGACCCGTGGGTCCGCGTCGGACGCGCGCCGCGGGTGCGGCGCCGCGAATCCTGGAGGGTGGAGTGAAGAACCGCACGTTGCACCTGATGGTGGCGTTCGGGCTGACGCTCGGCCTCGTGCTCGGCTCGGCATCCGCCGCGTTCGCCGGCTCGGCGGCGCACGACGGCACGACGGAGCCGGGCACGGACGCGCCCGCGGACGAGACGCCGGCACCGCGTCTCAGTCGATCGACGCGACCGGCGAGACCAACACCACCACGGACGGTGAGGCCGGCAGCACGACGGACGACGCCACGACGGACGACGGCCCCGTCGAGGAGTGCGACGAGGCAGACGAGGGCGCGCCGAAGGACGGCAAGGGCAAGGGCGAGCGCGGCGGCGAGGGCGACGTGGACGCCGCCTGCGCCGCGACCGCGACGCACCCGTCGCTGGTGGTGCTGTGCTGGCTGCACGAGAGCGGGAAGCTCCCGCAGCAGGCGCAGGCCACGATCGGGCGGGTGATCCTGGAGCACGCGCAGAAGGGCGTGCCCGGGTGGGCGAAGAAGGCCGACCACGGCGAGGACGACGAGGCCGCGAAGCTCGAGAAGAAGGAGCAGAAGGAGAGGGCGAAGGCCGCGAAGAAGGCCGCCCGGGAGGCCCGGAAGGACGCGAAGCACGGGAACGGCGACGGGTCCGAGGAGGCACGGAAGCACGGCAAGGAGCAGTCGGGGTCGACGGGGTCCGGGAAGGCCGGTGGCGAGGACGCGAAGCCGGCCACCTCGAGTTCCGGTGGCCCGGGCGGCGGGAGCGAGCGCAAGGGATAGGCGCTCGCTCCCGCCGCCACGTTCTCCACTGCGCCCCGCCCACGGCGCGCCCGCTCGAGCGGTGCGGGACGGGGCGGGGCGTTGCACGTCCCGGACCTTCACGAGGCGACGCGACGGACGGGCGATGCTAGCGTGGGTGGCCGCACACGCCGCCGGCCGCCCCCTGCAGGGGGTCGTGGCACCCGGTCCTGGAGAAGCACCC
>VGNK01000324.1 GCA_016866055.1 Chloroflexota bacterium
AGCTTCCCGATGATCTCCTCGGCTCGGTACCGCTTCCGCTTCGTTGCCATCCCACGACCCCTCTCCGTCCACCGCAATTCTCACGCTCGCGGTGGATCCGTTTCAGGGGGTCAGGTCAAGACGACGCAGTCTCCGCGAACGCGGGCGCGACGTTCAGCGGGTCGCGCTCGGGTGCCTCGCCGCGCGAGGCGGCCGCGACCTGCTCCGAGAGGTAGTCCGCGAAGAGGCGTTGGCTCTGCGTCGCGAGCTCGACCCTCGTCCTCACGAACGCGGCTGGGTCTGACGCGCTCCCACCGGGCGACTGCCGTTCGCTCGTCATCGCTCTCCTCCAGTCCCCACAGCGCGACGTCGGCGCCACCGTAGCGAGCGCCCGTCGGCGCTGCGTGTGCCGGTTCACAAGTGCGGTGGTCGCGCGGTGACACCGCTGATGCACGGCCGATGTGAACGCGACGTGAACGCGGGGGCCCTTGCGCGCTCATATCCAGAAACGCATACCCTGAATCCGCCGGCGCCTCGCCCGGTTCCGTGGCCCCGTGCTACGCCCTCGCCCGGAGGTTCCGCATGGCATCGACGGAGGATCTCGGCTCGATCATCGGGGCGGGCGCGAGCCGCCGTCGGTGGCGCTGGGTCGCGGCAGGCGTCGCGGTGGCCGTGGTCGTCGCCGGCGTCGCCTACCGCGTGGTGCGCGGCGGGGAGAGCGCCCCCGCGCCCGTGCTTCAGCCCGTGACCGTCTCGAAGGGCACCCTCGCCACCATCGCGGCGCTCACCGGGACCTCCGCGGTCTCGAGAAGCACCGACCTCTCGTTCGGCACGGCCGGGATCGTCGCCGCCGTCTCCGTGAAGCCTGGCGATGCGGTGAAGCAGGGCCAGGTCCTCGCTCGCCTGGACGACACCGATGCCCAGCGCAGCCTGCTCACGGCCCAGGCGAACCTCGAGCAGGCGCAGCTCAGGCTCGCGTCGCTCCAGCAGAGCCCGCTCGCCACCGACCTCGCCGCCGCGCAGCAGGCGACCGCCTCCGCGCGCTCGCAGCTCACGACCGCCGAGCAGAACCTGCGCAAGCTCACGAGCCCGTCGCAGACGGACATCGCGGCCGCGCGCCAGGCGGTCGTGGCGGCGGGGTCGCAGCTCGGGACCGCGGAGCTCGCGCTGCAGAAGCTGCGGACCCCGCCCACCGCCGCCGACGTCGCCGCCGCCGACGCGGCGCTCGCGCAGGCCGAGAGCTCGGTGACGAGCGCACAGAACCTCGTGCAGACCACGCTTGGGAGCCTGCACAGCGCGTTCGGGACCTACTGCCTGAGCTCGACGCCGAATCTGCTCCCCCAGATCTGCTTCGCGTCGGTCGCCTACCCGCTCGGAGCGAGCCTGATCGCTGACCTGAACGCCTCGATCGCGCCGTCGCTGAGCCCGTTCGCCACGGCCGTGACGCGCGCGACCGCGCTGCTCAGCGCGAACGCGTCGTACGCGAACGCGCTCGCCGGCGACGCCTCGGCGAAGGCGTCGCTGAAGTCGGCGCAGCAGAAGCGCGCCGCGCTCGACGCGGGCGCGACGCTCGAGCAGCTCTGGCAGGCGCGGGCGGCGGTGACGGCGGCGGAGCAGTCGCTGCTCGTCGCGCGGCAGCGGGAGCAGATGCTCCTGCGGCCCACCGCGGACGACCTCGTGACGGCGCGCGCGTCGGTCGACAGCGCGCGTGCAGCCCTGGTTTCGGCGGAGGCGAAGGAGGCGCAGGTGGCCGGCGGGACCGACGCGATCACCGTTGCGCAGCAGCAGGTCGCGGTGCGCCAGGCGGAGATCCAGGTGGCGGCCGCGCAGGCGGCGCTCGACAATCTCGCGCTCCGCGCTCCGTACGACGGGACGGTCGGTCGGGTGGGGTTGAACGCCGGCGACCGCGTGGCAGGGACGCTGGCGGCGCTCACCGTGCTCGACCCGCAGGCGGTCGTGGTGAACCTGACGGTGTCGGAGACGGACCTGCCGCGGCTGAAGGCAGGGCTGCTTGGGATAGCGTCGTTCGACGCGCTGCCGGGGCAGCCGCTCGTCGTTCGGGTGTTCTCGATCAGCACGGTGCCGACGGTGTCGCAGGGGGTCGTGACCTACCCCGTGCAGGCCGAGGTGCTGCGCGGGGCTCGGCTCGCGGAGCTCGCCGGCCAGCTGCAGTCGCTCGCGGCGGCCTTCGGTGGGGGGCTGCGCGGCGCGCTCGCGGGTGGGGGACTCGGACCGGGCGGCCTCGGGGCCACGACGGGCGCGGGCGCCG
>VGNK01000325.1 GCA_016866055.1 Chloroflexota bacterium
GCATCGGCGTGGGCGTCGGGCTCGCCGCGGGGATCGGCGCGGCCGCGTACGGGCTCACCTGGTTGCTGCTCGGCGACAGCCTGCGCGTGCGCGAGGTGCACATCAGCGGGCGCCAGATCGCCGACCCCCACGAGGTCGCCGCGGCCGCCGCGCTCGACGGCAAGTCGCTGCTCGCGCTCGACGCCGCCGCCGCCGCGCGCCGCGTGGAGGCGCTCGCCGAGGTGAAGGCCGCCTCGGTGCACCGGCGCTGGCCGCGCGGCGTCGAGATCCGCCTCGTGGAGCCGCAGGCGTGGGGGTACTGGCAGGCCGCCGGCCGCCGCGTCGTGATCGACGAGCGCGGCGAGATCCTCGAACGCGCCCGCGCGCCCCACGCCGGCGCCCCCACGATCATCGAGATCGGGGGGCCGAGCGAGTTCCCCGGCGGCTACGTGAGCGACCCCGACTCCGTGCGGCTCGTCGCGCGGCTCGTCGACGACGACACGTTCGCGCGCCTCAAGGTGCGCCCGACGGGCTTCGTCTTCCGCCGCGACCGCGGCCTCACGGTGCTCGTCGAGGGCGGCCCAGACGTCGTCTTCGGCGACTCCACGAACTACGGCTTCAAGGTCGCCACGTGGGGCGCGCTGCTGCGCGAGCTGGCGCGCGAGCCCCGCGTGGCACGCGAGATCGACCTGCGCTTCGGGCAGCGGGCGGTGATGCGATGACGACCCACCCGTCTCGCCCGCGCGGCCCCGCCCGCCCCCTGGATGGAGCCCGCTGATGGCGAACCCCAGCCTCGCCGCCATCGACGTCGGCACGACGAAGGTCTGCACGATCGTCGCGGAGGTCGGCGCGCAGCGCGAGCTGCGCATCCTCGGCGTGGGGGTCGGCCCCTCGGCGGGCCTCTCGAAGGGGATGGTCGACAACATCCACGCCGCGATCGACGCGATCGCCTCGTCGGTCGAGCGCGCCGAGCGCGCGTCGGGCACGCGCATCCTCTCCGCGCACGTCGGCATCGCCGGGCCGCACGTCTCCTCGATCAACTCGCGCGGCATCGTCGCGATCGCCGACCCGCGCAACCCGATCACCGATCACGACGTCCACCGGGCGCTCGAGAGCGCGCGCATCGTCAACGTCCCGAACAACCGCGAGGTGATCCACGTCGTCCCGCGCTACTACGTCGTCGACGGCCAGGATCACGTTGTCGACCCGCTCGGGATGTACGGCTCGCGGCTCGACGTCGAGACGCACGTCGTGACGTCGTCGACCTCGGCGATGAACAACCTCGTGCAGTGCGTCGAGGGAGCCGGGGTGAAGGTCGAGTCGCTCGTGCTCGAGCCGCTCGCCTCCGGCGAGGCGGTGGTCGACCGCGAGGAGCTGCAGCAGGGCGTCGCGCTCGTCGACATCGGCGGCGGCACGACCGACATCTGCGTCTACATGAACGGTGCCGTCGTGCACACGGCGGTGCTGCCTATCGGCGGGCTGCACATGACGCGCGACCTCGTGGTCGCGCTCCGCGTGCCGCAGCCGGCCGCGGAGCGCGCGAAGCGCGATCACGGGCACGCGATCCCCTCGCTCGTCGACGAGGCCGAGGAGGTGGAGGTCGAGGCGTTCGGCTCGGAGCCGAAGCGGCAGGTGCGGCGGCGGCTGATCGCCGAGGTGCTGCAGGCGCGCACCGAGGAGATGCTCGAACTCGTGCTCGCGGAGATCCGCCGCGGGACCGAGCCCGAGATGCTCTCCGCCGGGGTGGTGCTCACGGGCGGCGCGGCGAGCCTGCCCGGGATCGACATGCTCGCCGAGGAGGTGCTCTCGCTGCCCGCGCGCATCGGGCGGCCGCGGCACCTCGCGGGCCTCTCCGACATCCTGCACGACCCCGCCTACGCGACCTCGGTGGGGCTGCTGCGCTGGGCGCTCAAGGAGCAGGCGATCCTCTTCCGCTCGGTGCACGGGCCGATCGCGCCGCTCGGCAGCCTGATGCGGCGCGTCGCGCACCTGATGCGCGTGGTGCTGCCGCAGTGATACGCGGAACGGAGCCGGAGATGACCCGGGCGAGCGAGCCCGTCCCCCAGCCAGCGCCGGACGCCCGCGGGCGCGCGGCGCGCACCGCAGCGAAGGAGCCGTCGATGAAGCAGCGCGAACGCACGGCGCGAGGACCGCACGAGGCACCCGGCGAGGAGCGCGACGAGGGCCGCGACCCGATGGGGCCCGGGACGCTCTTCGACTACCTGCAGTCGGCGCGGCTGGCCGAGCGGCGCGCCGCCGCGGACGG
>VGNK01000326.1 GCA_016866055.1 Chloroflexota bacterium
GCCTCGGGCAGCACATCGACTTCTCGCAGGTCGAGTCGGCGGTCCGCTTCGTCGAGCCGCTCGTGCTCGACGCGGTCGCCAACGGGCGCGACGCGGGGCCCGCCGGGCTCGACTCGCTCACGGCGGCGCCGCACGGCGTCTACCGCGCCGCCGGCGCCGCGCGCTACGTGGCGATCGCGGTGGAGCGCGCGGAGCAGTGGCGGGCGCTGCGCGCGGTGGTCGCGCCCGCGCTCGACGCCTTCGCGGACGCCCGCTTCGACGCGCTCGAGGCGCGCCGCGCGGACCGCGCGGCGATCGACGAGGCGCTCGCCGCGTGGTGCGCGCAGCGCGACGCGTTCTGGATCGAGCGCGCGCTCGCGGAGGGCGGGGTGCCGGCGTCGGTCGTGCAGCGGATGAGCGACCTGCACCGCGACCCACAGCTCGCCCACCGCGGATTCTTCGTGACGCTGCGCCACCACGAGGTCGGCCCGATGCGCTTCGACGGCCTGGCGACGCGCTTCTCGGCGAAGCGCGTGGCGCTGCACCGCGCGGCGCCCGCGCTCGGCCAGGACGCCGAGCGCGTGCTCGGCGAGCTCCTCGGCTACTCCCCCGGCGAGATCCGCTCGATGCAGGAGGCGGGGGTGCTCGAGTAGGTCGACGCGCGGTGCGGACACGCTCCGGGGGAGCGGCGCGCACGGTCGCCGCTCGCCCCGGATCTCCCCGGTCCGCGTGTCCGGTCAGCCCGCTGACGCGGGCCGCTCGCTCAGGAATCCCGCCTCTGCCAACGCGCCGACGCGGGCCGCTCGCCGTCGGGGTCGGCAACCGTCGCGGCCGGCGCACCCTTCGGCCGGCCTCGCCCCATCGCCGCGAGCGCGGCGCCGCCCGGCGCCGTCGCGACGTCGACGCGGCGGAAGTGTCCGGGGTTGAGCACGGCGAACCCCACCATGATCGCCGCCGTCGCCACGCCCATCGCCGCGAACGTGGCCGAGGCGGTGAACGCGTCGGCCGCCACGCCCATCGGGTAGGTCATGAACGGCATGAACGAGAACGACATCATGAAGATCGCCATCACCCGCCCGAAGAACTCCGGGCGCATCGTCGTCATGATCACGGTCATGTTCGCGGTCATGTAGACGGTCTGGAAGAGCCCGAGCGCGGTCATCCCCGCGAGCGCCGCCGGGTAGCCCCAGGTCGCGGAGCCCGCGCCGAGGCCGATCAGCGACGCCCCGGCGCCGAGCCCGGCGACGAGCTGCAGCAGCCCCTTGCGCGGGTACTCGGTCAGCGTCGCGACGAGGAACGAGCCGAAGAGCGCGCCGATCCCGCTCACCGACATCAGCAGCCCGAGGCCCTCCGGCGTGAGCCCCAGCTCCTCTTCGGCGAAGCCGGGGAGCAGCGAGTGCATCGGCATCATGAAGAGCATCGGGAGCACGCCCATCACCATCAGCATCAGCAGCGTGCGGTCGCGCCAGAGGTAGCGGAACGCGCCGCCGATCTCCGACGCCATCCCGCCGCGCTGCTCGGCGTGGCGGAAGCGGATCGTGCTGCTCGGCAGCTGCACGACGAAGAGCGCGGTGATCGCGTACATCGCGGCCTGCGCGTAGTAGATCGCGCCGACGCCGCCGGCGGCGAGCAGCAGCCCCGCCGCCATCGGCGCCAGCGGGCGCGTCGCGTTCATCGAGGCGTTGTTCACGGCGACCGCGCTCATCATCTCGTCCTCGGGGACGAGCTCGGGGAGCATCGACATCTGCGTCGGCATGCGCAGCGCCATCACCGTGCCCTGCAGCAGGCCGAGCCCGAAGAGGATCGGCACGGTGAGCAGGCCCGTCGTGATCAGCACCGCGAGCACGAGCGCGAGCACGCCGGTGCCGAGCTGCGTCGCGAGCATCAACGCGCGCTTGTCCATGCGGTCGGCCATCGCGCCGCCGATCAGCGCGAAGAAGAACATCGGCAGCCCGTAGGAGACGCTGATCACGCCGACGAGCGCGTAGGAGCCGGTGAGCGCGAACGCGAGGTAGCCGCGCGCGAGCATCTCCATGCCCATCGCCATGTTCGCGGCCATCGTCCCCATCCAGAGGACGCGGAAGTGGCGGTTGCGCAGCGAGACGAACGCGCGCCGCAGCGAGGGGCGGCCCCCGCCGCGGCCCATGCCGGGCATCGGGGCGCCCATGCCGCCGCCCATCTCACCCATGCCGCCGCCCATGCCGCCCATCGGGCCGCGCATGCCGGGCATGCCGCGCGGCGGCAC
>VGNK01000327.1 GCA_016866055.1 Chloroflexota bacterium
CGACGCGGGGCGCTCGCCGGGGCGGGCGTTGCGGCCCAGCCCGCCGGCGCCAGGCGATGCTGCTAGGCGACCGGCGCGCCCTGGATGAACGACGCCAGGCGCACGCGGGCTTCCTCGTCGCGCCACTGCTCGGGCGGCGACTTCATGAAGTACGCCGAGGCCTCGAGGATCGGGCCGCTCTGCCCGCGATCGAGCGCGAGCTTCGCGCAGCGGATCGCGTCGATCACCACGCCCGCGGAGTTCGGGCTGTCCCACACCTCGAGTTTCGTCTCGAGGTTGAGGGGCACGTTGCCGAACGTCGTCCCCTCGAGGCGGATGTGGCACCACTTGCGGTCCTCGAGCCACGGCACGTAGTCCGACGGCCCGACGTGCACGTCCGCGAACGGCAGCTCGTACTGGATCTGCGAGGTGACCGCGTTCGTCTTCGAGATCTTCTTCGACTCGAGCCGCTCACGCTCGAGCATGTTCATGAAGTCGGTGTTGCCGCCGAAGTTGAGCTGGTACGTGCGGTCGATGCGCACGCCGCGGTCCTGGAAGAGCCGCACGAGCAGGCGGTGCAGGATCGTCGCGCCGACCTGCGACTTGATGTCGTCGCCGACGATCGGCAGCCCCTTCTCACGGAAGCGCCGCTGCCAGTACGGCTCGCGCGCGATGAACACCGGGATGCAGTTGATGAACGCGCAGCCGGCCGCGAGCACCTGCTCGACGTACCACTTCGTCGCCTCCTCGGAGCCGACCGGGAGGTAGTTGATGACGACGTCGGTCTTCGTCTCCTTGAGGATCCCGACGATGTCCGCAGTCGAGCCCGGCGCCTTCTGGATGATCTGCGAGAGGTACTTGCCGAGCCCGTCGTGCGTCATCCCGCGCTCGACGGTCACGCCGAGGTGCGGGACGTCCGCGAACTTGAAGGTGTTGTTCGGCTTCGTGTAGATGGCCTCGGAGAGGTCCCGGCCGACCTTGTTCGCGTCGATGTCGAACGCCGCGGTGAAGTTGATGTCGCGGATGTGGTAGTCGCCGAGCACCGGGTGCATCAGCCCCGGGATCGCCTCGTCCGCGCGCGCGTCCTTGTAGAACTCGACGCCCTGGACGAGCGACGACGCGCAGTTGCCGACGCCGACGATCGCCACGTTGATCTGGTCGCCCATGAACCTCTCTCTTCTCGTCGCTGCTCGCTCCGCGCGCCGGCCGGGCGCGGGACGGTGGATGGCGGGTGGATGGCACCGGGGACGAGGTTAGGCGCGGCCCCCGTCTTCGGTCCAATGGAACAATCGACTAAGATAGATAAGTATGACTGATGATGATGCCCGCGCCGTCGCGCCCGGGTTCCAGCTCCAGCAGCTGCTCTACCTGCGCGAGATCGAGCGGGCGGGGACGCTGACCGCGGCCGCCGCGCGGCTGCACGTGAGCCAGCCGGCGCTCTCGCAGTCGCTCTCGCAGCTGGAGCGCCGGCTCGGGGTGCCGCTCTTCGAGCGCGCGGGCCGGCGCCGCGTGCTCACCGAGGCCGGTCGGGAGGTCGCGCGCGTCGCGGAGGAGGTGCTCGGGCGCGCCGCCGAGCTCGAGGGCTGGCTCGAGGCGCGCCGGCGCGGTGAGGCGGGCGTGCTGCGCGTGGGGATGATCGACGCCGCGAGCCTCTACGTGCTCCCCGAGACGATCCGGCGCTTCCGAGCGGAGCACGCGGCGGTCGACCTCCGGCTCGTCGTCGACACCTCGGCGGCGCTGCTCGAGCGGCTCGACGGGTTCGCGCTCGACCTCGCGTTCGTGGTCGGGCCGATCGAGGGGGCGTACGCGGTGAGCGAGGTGCTCGAGGAGCCGCTCTATCTGTACGCGCCGCGCGGGGTCGCGCAGCGTCCCGAGGAGGGCGGCTGGGTGCTCTACCCGACGGGGTCGCAGACGCGGGCGCTCATCGACGCGGGGCTCGCGCGGGCGGGGCTGCGGCCCGAGGTGACGCTCGAGAGCAGCAACCCCGAGATCCTCCGCCAGATGGTCGTGCTCGGGCTCGGGTGGAGCGTGCTCCCCGAGGCGGTGGCCGAGGCGGGGAGCCCACCGCTCGCGCGCCACGGGGAGTCGCCGGTGGCGCGCCGCACGCTGCTCGGGGTGCGCCGCGCCGCCGCCGCCCCCGACGCGCGCGCGGAGGCGTTCCTGCGCCTGGCTGGGGAGGCGCGGCGCGAGGGGCGCTGAGGGCGGGCG
>VGNK01000328.1 GCA_016866055.1 Chloroflexota bacterium
CGCGCGAGCGCTCGCACGAGGCGGCGCGCCGCACCCGGCCGGTCGCGCCACCACCCGTCGGGACGCGAGCCGATCACGTTCATCGCGTCGACGATGAGCCGGCCCATCGCGACACCTCCCCGCCAGCCCCGCGCGTCCGCGCGGTGCGCCACCGTCAACCGCGCGCGCCGGCCGCCGCCTCGGCCTCCGTGTACTCGCCCTCGCGCGCGAGCAGCGCCGCGTCGTAGCGCGCCGCTGCGTTCCCGACGACGAGCTCGCGATCCCCGGCGAGCACGTAGCCGTCGGCGATCAGCCGGTCTGTCTCCGTGCACACCAGTTCGAGGTAGGCGTCGCGATCGCGGTAGCGCGACTCGAGCGGCCGGCGCGGATCGCCGGCCGCGCGTCGCTCGGACTCCGTGCGCGCGAAGAAGCGCGTGAAGCCCTGCATCGCCATCTGCTGCTCGGGCGCGCCCGTCTCCGGGCCGCGCAGGTTCCAGCCCGCGTGGGTCGCGACCGGGACCGCGACGTCCGGGAGCCGGATGCCCGCGACCTCGTTGCCGTCCTCGTCGACGTCAGAGACGAGACACGGGTAGCGCTCGCCCTCGACGGCCGGGTGGCGGCCCACGCCGCGCTCCGCCTCGGGGCCGAGGTCGACCGTGCGTAGCACCCAGAGCCGCTCGCGGTCGGGCGTGACGACGCCGGGCAAGCCGTCGAAGCGCGCCAGCACGCGCTCACGCGGCACCGCGGTGCCGTGATCGACGCGCGGGTGGCGGCTCGGCGGCGGCTCGACCCCCTCGCCCGCCCAGCGGTCGAGGTTGACCAACGCGGCGCGCAGCAGCGGGGAGTAGTCGACGACGTTGAATCCGTAGCGCCCGACCGCGCTCTCGGCCGCGCCGTGGCGCGTCTGCGGGAGCGCCCCGGCGCCGTGCTGCGTGCCGGCGAAGTGGTAGACGCGCACCTCAGCCGCGGCGGGGACGTCGCGATCGCCGGCCGGGTCGACGTGCACGAGCGCGCCGTCGCCGCGCCAGTACTCGGCGGAGCTGTTCGTGTAGACGACGCGCGGCACCGCGTCGAGCGCGCGCAGCCGGCCGAGCAGCGCCTCGCGTCGCTCGGAGGAGGGGTCGACGGTCTCGTCGTCGGCGAACGGGAAGCGGTGTCCGAAGCCGGGCTCGGACTGCGCCGACGGCTGCGCGAAGCGGTGGTTGAACTCGCCGCGCCGTCCCCCCGCGACGTGGGGGAGGACGCCGTCGAAGACGCGCCGGCCGCGCTCGTCGACGTTGAGCCCGAGGTAGAGCAGGTGCCGCAGCATGCGCCCGGTCTGCGAGACACCGAAGGCGTAGACGCGGTCGAAGCCGGCGGCAGCTGGGTTGAGCGCCCCGGGCTCGCGCAGGAACGAGGCGATCTCGCGGAGCGCGAGCAGCCCCGCGCCGACAACCGGCGCGCCCTCGGTCGTGTAGACGGCGTGGTAGATCTTCCCCGGCTCGAACCCGCCGTCGAGTGTGACGTGCGCGGCGCTCGGCTCCAGCCCGTGCTCCGCGCTTCGCGCGAAGCGCCAGGCCGAGCGCGGCAGCTCGCTGTCCTCGCCGTCCTCGTATTCGCGTACGAGCAGCCGCGCGCCGCGCTCCTCGGGATCCGCCGCGGGGTACGGGCGGTGCACGCGGTTGGCGAGCAGCCAGGTGTCGGCCGGCTCGTTCGGGCGGATCTCGACGACGGTCTGCCCGCGGATCGGGCGTCCGTCGCGCAGCGCCGGCGGCGCGTCGAGCGCCATCAGCGTCTCGGAGCGGTAGACGTCCCACTGCCATCCGATCGAGCAGACGCTGAACCCGCGCTCGAAGAGGAACCCGTCGCCGGGGTCGCAGCGCAACGCGGCCTCGGCGTTGGCGCGGTTGAAGGTGCGGTAGGCGAGCCGCCGCCCGCGGTTCGGGAGCTCGACGAGCAGGCGGCGGGGGCCGTCGGTGGCGGCGCGGATCACGAGCGAGACGTCGGCGGTGAAGCGCACGCGGCCGTCGGCGTCACGCGGGGCGAGCGCGAGGTCGACGATCTCGCGGTTCGCGTCGCTCTGCGGGTCGACCGCGAAGACGGCGCGGCCCTCGAGGTGCTCGTAGGCGCCGTGGGCGCCGAACGTGCGCCCGCCCGCGTACGGCTCGTGGCGATCGATCTGGAGCTCGAGGAGCGGCATGCGCGTCCCCCCCCCCCCCCCCCCCC
>VGNK01000329.1 GCA_016866055.1 Chloroflexota bacterium
GCGGACCACCTGCCCCGTGGTGGTGTCGATGAGTCGCAGGTCGATCGCCACCTGCGCGCTCACGGTGTTGAGACCGCCGCCGAGCCCGACGCCGGGGAGGCCGATGCCGAGCTTGAGCCCGCCGCCCTCCGCGTCCTGCTCGAACTCGGTCACCGCGCCCTTGACGAGGATCTGAGCGCCGAGCACCTGACCCGCCTTGGCCGCGGTCTCCTTCGAGACGACCTTCTCGAGGCCCATCTCCTGCTCGCGCAGCACGTCGCCGAGCGCCGCGCGCTCGATGACGATGAACTGGCCGGAGTCGATGAGGGCCGTCGTGAGCTGCGCGGCGAGGCCGCCGCCGATGTCCCAGTCGCCGTACTTCTGCGCGAAGCGCCCGATGTTCTCGAAGCGGATCACGGCCACGCGCTTCTTCGGCCCCTGGCTCATGAGCGGCGCGGCGGCGGCGGGCGCCGATCCCGGGGGCGGCGCCGCGGGCGCCTGCGCGATCACGGCGGCCGGCGCCGCGCCGGGCGCCGCCGCGGTGTCGGCGGTGGCGCAGCCGAACGTGGCGGCGGTCAGGAGCACCGCCGTGGCGGAGCGCATCGTCCTGGTCACGAGAACTCGTCGCATGGCGTTGGGGTCCTCCTCAGGGGTTGGTGAAGACGTCGAGCGCGGGGAACTGCCGCGTGAACTCGGGGTCGATGAGCGACGCGCCGCGATCGAAGCCCTTGGCGTCGACGTCGTACCGGAGATAGCCGCGGTCCTCGAGCATCTTGCGCATGGCGAAGCCGGGATCGCGGCCCTGCCAGCCCCGCTGCGCGGCGACGAGGTCGCCCTTCGCATTGCGCGTGAACATGCTGAGGATGCGGCGGGTGGGCGCGTCGACCGGACCGCCGAGCGAGGCCGTCATCCAGCCGTCCATGTAGGCGCCGGGCGCGGCGAGCCGGCCGATGCGGTCGGTGTCGAGGATGCCGGCCTGCAGCCCGTTCGGCGTGCGGACGAAGTACAGGTTCGCGACGTGGCCGTCCGTCCACACGAGGCCTTCATCGGCGAACCGCTGGAAGAGATCGAGCACCGCGCGCTGCTCCTCGCGATGCAGGATGCGGTAGCCGGTGGACGGATCGACCGCGGTGGCGCCGAGCTGCACCTCGCGGTTGCGCGCGTCGAAGTCCACGCGGTACTGCGTGCCCTCCGGCAAGCTCTGCCACGCCGTGCGTCCTTTGCCGACCTCGACGGCGGCCGGCGTCTCCGCGACGCGCGTCATCGGGAGCACGACGATCTCCTGCTCACCGACCTTCAGCTTCTGCACGTTGCCGATCGGCGTCGTGGGGACGCGCTTGCCCGGCGGCATGTTGGCAAGCAATCGCGCGCCGTCGATCTGGCCCTTGATGGCGTCCTGGAGGAAGGCGGGGTCGGTGCCGCGATCCGTGAACAGCTTGAGCACGCGCTGCGGATCGCCGTCGACCGCGAACACGTGGCCGTTCAGGCCGCCACCGAGATAGGCGCCGAGCTTCACCTCCTGCGTGGTCCCGTCCGCGTTGCGGATCGGCACGCGCGTGCCTTCGAGGCGCTTCGTCGCGCCCTGCAGCTCCTCGATCGCCTGCTTCGCCGCCGCGCGGCCGGTCGCGATCTCGTCGCGCACCGCGGCGAGCCGCGTCTCGAGCGCGGTGCGGACCGCCGGGTTGGTGACCTTCGTCTGCTGCACCAGCAGCGCGTCGAGCTCGCGCTGGAGCGCCGGCAGGCCGTCCTGGCGGTCGGTGAGCCAGCGGCGCGCGGACTTCTCGACCGTCTTCGCGTCCACGAGCTCGTCGACCAGGTGCTTGGCGGGCTCGGGAACGACGTCGCTCGCGAAGCGGCCCGCCGGGGTGGCGCCCGCGCGCGCGTAGGCATTCGGGACCAGCACGTCGTTGCCCGGGAGCGTGAACTCCTTCGTGCCGAGGATCTCGGACTCGCGGAGCTCCTTCGTGCCCCAGCCGGGTGGCGGCTCGTCGCGCGGCGGGCGCGGCGGCGGCACGTCGATGTCGGGCCGGCGCGGGCCGGGCGCATCCGCCAGCGCGGCCGCGCCGGGCTGACGCGGCGGTTCGATCGTCGGCTTCGCGGCAGCGGCGCGCGGCGGCTCGACGGTCGGGCGCGCGGGCACGGCCGCCGGTGCATCGCCGCGCGCCGGCACGTTGATATCGGGACGCGGGCCCGCGGGGGCCGCCG
>VGNK01000330.1 GCA_016866055.1 Chloroflexota bacterium
GCGCGCGGTCGTGGCCGGGTAGCCGCGCGCGGAGCCGGCGCCCGGGGCGCTCGTGCTCGAGGTGCGCGGAGCCGACTGCGAGCCGCCGCCCGCGATGGAGGCGCTCGGCGGGGAGTGACCCCTCCGAGCGCGACGAGCGTGACCGGCTCGCCGTCAGGCGAGCCGGTCGTATGCCGGCAGCGTCAGGAACTCCGGCAGCTCGCGCCCGAACGCGGTCTCCTCGAGCAGGGTCTGCGCCTCCGCGATGCGGCCCGCGTGCTCGGGCATCGCCTCGCTCAGGCGCTTCGTCTCTTCGCGGCCGACGTCGCGCAGCAGCGCGCTCGTCACGGTCTCTCCGTTGTCGAGCGTCACGCCGTGGTGCGCCCACAGCCAGAGCTGTGACCGCGAGATCTCGGCGGTCGCGGCGTCCTCCATCAGATTGTTGATCGCGACCGCGCCCGTCCCGGCGAGCCAGGCTGCCACGTAATGCAGCGCGACCGCGACGTTGTTGCGCAGCTCGTCTGCGCCGAACCTGCCATCCGGGATGCGCACGTCCAGCAGTCCCTCCGCGCTCGCCGCGACGTCGTCGCGCTGGCGGTCGACCTGGTTCGCGCGCTCGCCGAGCGTCGCGTCGAACACGTCCATTGCGGTCTGCACGAGATCCGGGTGGGCGACCCAGGTGCCGTCGTATCCGTCGCCCGCTTCGCGCTCCTTGTCGTCGCGCACCTTCGCGATCGCGGCGCTCGTGACCTCGGGGTCGCGGCGGTTCGGGATGAACGCCGCCATCCCGCCCATCGCGTGCGCGCCGCGGCGGTGACACGTCTTCACGAGCAGCTGCGCGTACGCGCGCATGAACGGGACGGCCATCGAGACCTGGCTGCGGTTCGGCAACAGGAACTCGCGCCGGTGCCCGAGCTTCTTGATCACGCTGAAGATGTAGTCCCAGCGGCCGGCGTTCAGCCCGACGGAGTGCTCGCGGAGCTCGTAGAGGATCTCGTCCATCTCGAACGCGGCCAGGATCGTCTCGATCAGCACGGTCGCGCGGATGGCGCCGCGCGGCATGCCGAGCCGGTCCTCGGCGAACGTGAAGACGTCGTTCCACAGGCGCGCCTCGAGGTGGCTCTCGAGCTTCGGGAGGTAGAAGTACGGGCCGCTCCCGCGGGTGCGCAGCTCCTGCGCGTTGTGGAAGGCGTAGAGCGCGAAGTCGAACAGCCCGCCGGCGATCGGCTCCCCGTCCACCAGCACGTGCCGCTCGAGCAGGTGCCAGCCACGCGGACGCACGACGAGCACCGCGGGTTGCTCGCGCAGCGCGTAGTGGCGGCCGTCGTCGCTGTCGAAGTCGATCTGGCGGCGGACGGCGTCGAAGAGATTCACCTGCCCGTCGATCATGTTCGCCCAGGTCGGCGAGTTCGCGTCCTCGAAGTCGGCCATGAAGACGCGCGCGCCGGAGTTGAGCGCGTTGATCACCATCTTGCGCTCGGTCGGTCCGGTGATCTCGACGCGGCGGTCGCGCAGATCGTCCGGAGGCGGCGCGACCGACCAGTCGCCCTCGCGCACGGCGCGCGTCTCGGGCAGGAAGCGGGGGAGCTCACCGGCGGCGAAGCGCGTCTGGCGCTCGGCGCGCGCGGCGAGCAACTCGCGGCGACGCGGCTCGAAGACCCGGTGGAGCGTGGCGACGAACTCGAGCGCGCCCGGGCGCAGGATCTCCGCGCGCCGCCCCTCGGTGGCTCCCAGCACGCGAACGGCATCGGTGGTCGTCATCGTGGCCCCCCGTCGCCGACACCCGCGGGTCGCGGACGCCCCAGTTATACGCGGCGTGGGAAGGGGGCGCCTTGGCCGCGGGGCTACCCGCGGCCGGCGGCCCCTGTCGGACGCGGCTCCCGCGCGCCAGCGCGTGCTCGGCGATCACGCGATTGCCCTCGTGCTCGCGGCCCCGACATGCCCCGACGACCCGGTCGCACGTCGCGCAACGCACGATGCGGATGTCCGGGCCCGGCAGCTGCTCCTGGAAGACCGCGTAGCCTCGCTTCGCCTATGTGGCCTCCCACCTCGGCTCAGCGGCGGCATGCTCGCGCGGCGAGGGAGGCGCTTGCCGGAACGGGCTCGCCGTTTCGAGCGCGTGCCCGCGTGGACGCCGCGAGGGAGGCGCGGGGAGCGAGGGCGCCGGGCGGGAGCAGCGGCGCCGGCGGGCGGCGTA
>VGNK01000331.1 GCA_016866055.1 Chloroflexota bacterium
CGTCGTCCGCGCCGCCCGGCAGCGGCGCCACCTCGGCCTCCGCAGACGCGATCGCCCGCTCGAGCTCCCGCCGGCGCACCGCGAGCAGCTCGAGCCGCTGCTGCGTCAGCGCCACCGACTGCTCGATGCGCAACCCCTCCTCCGCGAGCTCGCGCTCGTGCCCCTGCACCCGCTCGAGCTCCGCCCGCCGCGCGCGCAGCGCGGACTCCACGTCGCGCAGCCGCGCCTCGAGCGCCTGTGCCTCGCGCTGCGCCTGGGTGAAGCGCTCCGTCGCCTGGTCGTGCGCCGCCTGCGCCGCCGCGCGCGCCTCGTGCGCCCGGCGCAGCTCCGCCTCGAACGAGACCTGCAGCGCCTCGGAGAGATCCGCCGCCAGCCGCCGGTACTCCGCCGCGCGCTTCGACTGCCGCGCGAGCGAGCGCAACCGCGGCTCCACCTCGCGGATCAGCATGCGCACGTGCCCCAGGTTGTCGCGCGTCCCCGCCAGCCGCCGCTCCGAGAGCGTCAACTGATGGCGGTGTCGGCGCACGTCGGCCGCCTCCTCGATCAGCTCGCGGCGCTCCGAGGGACGCAGCGCGAGCACCTCGTCGACGAGCCCCTGCGACATGTGCGCGTAGGAGTTCTGCCCCACCTGCGCGCGCCGGAAGAGGTCGAGCACGTCGGTGAGCCGCACCGGCGCGCCGTTGATCAGGTACTCGCTCTCGCCCGAGCGGTGCGCGCGCCGCGTCACCGCCACCTCCGAGAACTCGATCGGCATCCAGCCCTCGGCGTTGTCGAGCACGAGCGTCACCTCGGCGAGCCCCATCGGGCGCCGGCGCTCGGAGCCGCTGAAGATCACGTCCTCGGTCTTGCGCGCGCGGATCTGGCGCGCGGACTGCTCCCCGAGCGCCCACCGGATCGCGTCCGCCACGTTCGACTTCCCGGAGCCGTTCGGCCCCACGACCACGGTCAGCCCCGGGCCGAAATCGAAGCGCTGACGGTCGGCGAACGCCTTGAAGCCGTGGACCTCGAGCCGTCGCAGGTACACCCCCGGGCTTCCCTCCGCCCCGCCCTACGCGGCACCCGCCGCGCCGCCGGAACCGCCGGCGTCGCGCGCGCGGAGGGTCGCGAGCGCCTCGCCCGCGGCCTCCTTCTCCGCCTGCTGCTTGCTCGTCCCGCTCCCCCGCCCGAGCGCCTCACCCGCGATGCGCACCTCCACCGTGAAACGCCGGTCGTGCTCCGGCCCCTCCTCCGCGAGCACGCGGTACTCCGGGCGCTCGTTGCGCGGCTGCACCAGCCGCTGCAGCGTCCCCTTCGGGTCGAGCGCGTCCGCGGCCTCGTCGATCGCGTCCAGGTCCGCGGCGAGCGCGCGGCGCACGAACGCGCGCGCCGCCTCCAGCCCGCGGTCGAGATGAAGCGCGCCCACCACCGCCTCGAAGCCGCGCTCCAGGTTCGTCTCGCGCTCGCGCCCGCCCGTCGTCTCCTCGCCGCGGCCGAGCCGCAGCCAGCGGCCGAGGTCGAGCGCCTCGGCCGCCACCCGCGCGAGCGTCGGCCCGCACACCAGCTGCGCCCGCCACTCCGTCAGCCGCCCCTCGGGCACCGCGGGGAACCGCTCGAACAGCGCCTCCGCCACCACCGCCCCGAGCACGGCGTCCCCGAGGAACTCCAGGCGCTCATTGGTGTCGGTGGGGTCCTCGGGGTGCTCGTTGGCGTACGAGGAGTGCGTCAGCGCCGTGCGCAGATAGTGGACGTCATGAAACGGCGCGCCGATGCGCGCCTCCAGCGCCGCGAACTCGCGATCTGTGCGTTCGTTCACAAGCGGGGAGCCCGCAGGTCCCGCGGCGGGGTGCGCGGATGCGGCCAATGCCTCGCCCTCCCCACCGCATGCCCCCGCCGCGCATACGATGTACCAGCCCGAACGGCGGCGATCCGGGGAGCGCCTCCGGGCCGCGCGATCGTAGGCAGCCCCCTCCCGGAGTGTCAAGATTGGATCATCGGCTTATGCGAGCTAGTCGAACGCGCCTGCGCGCGGCGCTCGCCCCACCGGCCCGCGCGCTGCTCGCCGCCGCCGCCGCCGAGGCCGACGCGCGCGGCGCCGCCCTCTGGGCCGTCGGCGGCGCCGTGCGCGACTGCGCCGCCGGCCTCCCCGTCCGCGACGTCGACCTCGCGCTCGAGGCCCCCACCCAC
>VGNK01000332.1 GCA_016866055.1 Chloroflexota bacterium
GGCCCGCACCTGCCGACAATCAAGTCAGCCGGTGCGGAACGGCCGGCGGCCGGCCGCCGACTCCGCACGGCCCCTCTGGGCACTGCAGGCTCCCGCGGGTGGGCAGGATGACTCCCTCGATCGCCTCGCCGCCGCCGCAGGAAGCGACGCCGCCCCCGGACCGCCCCCCGAGCGGCCCGGCCGTTCCGGCGTGGCTGGCGATCGCCAGCGCCGCCGGCTGGCGGCTGCTCGTGATGGCGGCCGCCGCGTTCGTCGTGCTGACGGTCGCGCGGCGGCTCAGCCTCGTCCTCGTGCCCGCGACGATCCCGCTCCTCGCGACCGCGATCCTGCTGCCGCCGAAGCAGTGGCTCACCCGGCGCGGCCTGCCGGACCTCCCCGCCACGCTCGTCACGTTCGGCTGCGCCGTCGCGGTCGGCGCGCTCGGCGCGGCGGTGATCGTGCCGCCGCTCGCCGGCGAGGCGCTCGCCCTGCGCACCTCGCTCGCCGCGAGCGTCGTCGAGATCCGCCGGTGGCTCATCGAGGGGCCGGCCAGCCTCTCCCCCGCGCAGGTCGACCAGGGGAGCGCGCTGGCGCGCGACGAGAGCGGGCGGCACGCGGGCGCCATCCTCCACGGGGCGCTCGACCGCGCGACGATCGCGGTCGAGGTGAGCATCTCCGCCGTGCTCGCGGGGATCCTCGCGTTCGTCATCGTGAAGGACGCCGCGGCGATCGTCGGCGGCGTGACGCGCCTGCTCACCGAGCGGCAGCAGCGGCATGCGGAGGCCCTGCGGCTCCGCGTCTGGACGACGCTCTGCGGCTACGTGCGCGGCGTGGCGGTCAACGCGAGCGTGAACGCAGCGCTGATGGCGGCCGGGCTGACCGCGCTCAGCGTGCCGGCGGTGCTCCCGCTCGCGCTGATCACGTTCGCGACGGGCTTCTTCCCGATGGTCAGCGCCTTCGTCGCGGGGGCGGTGGCCGCGCTCGTGGCGCTCGCCGCAGCGGGACCGGAGACCACGGCTCTGGTGATCGGCTGAGCGTGCTGTGAACGCAGTCGATGGGTACGTGAGCAGCCCGCTCGTGATGAGCCGCGCGGTGCGCCTGCGCCCCGCGATCGTGCTGATCGCGGTGACGTCCGGCGGCGCCGTCGCCGGGCTCGTGGGGGCGGCGTTCGCGGTGCCGGCCGTCGCGATCGCGGCGACGATCGGGGGCTACGTGCGCGAGCAGGGCGACGCCGCGCGCGCGGTCGGCGGGCGTCTCGACGCCCGCCGACGCGCTGGACGATCGGTTCGCGGAGGTCCCCGACGCGGCAGCCGAACCGCCGCGGGCGCCCGCCCCCACGCCGATCGAGGTCATTCGACCGCTCGACGCGCGCCACGCCGCCTGACCACGGCCGCGCTCGACCGTCCGGTCACCTGCCGCTCGCGAGGCGGCGCGCCTACGCTCGCCTGCGCGCATGGCGGGAGAGGAGGTGCGCGATGGCGATGCCGCAGCGCTGGATCGACGTCACGCGCCCGATCCGCGACGCGATGGAGGTCTTCCCGGGCGACCCGCCCGTGAGCGTCCGCCCGGTCTCCTCGCTCACCGCGGGCGATCCGTACGCGGTGTCGCTGCTCTCGCTCGGGACCCACGCGGGGACGCACGTGGATGCGCCCGGGCACTACCTCGAGCGCGGCGGCGGTGTCGAGTCGCTGGACCTCGAAGCGCTCGTCGGACCCGCGGTCGTCGCCGAGGTCCCCGCCGGCACGCCTGCGATCGACGCAGCGGCGCTCGACCGGCTGGCGGTCCCGCCCGGCTGCGAGCGACTCCTGCTGAAGACGCGAGCCGCGGGGGCGCGCGGCACCACGCCGCTCGCCGCGCCGTTCATCGCGCTCGACGAGTCGGGTGCGCGTCGGGCGATCGACCGCGGCATCCGGCTGCTCGGTGTCGACACGCCCTCGGTTGGCCCGCTCGCCGACCCCGGGCCCGTGCACCGGCTGCTGCTCGCCGCGGGCGTCGTCGTGCTCGAGTCGCTGGAGCTCTCCGGCGCGACCCCGGGCGAGTGGACGCTCGTCTGCCTGCCGTTGCTCGTCCCGGGCGCCGACGGCGCCCCGGCCCGGGCGATCCTGGGACGGCCGGTCGTACCCGGCGAGCCGGCACCAGGACACGCGCCGGCTCGCTAGCGACCCTCCGCCGCACG
>VGNK01000333.1 GCA_016866055.1 Chloroflexota bacterium
CTACGACAGCCGGACGGACGCGCCGACGACCACGATCAGGCGCACGGCGACGAGCGCCTTGATCACCGGCCACGACGGGTCGAACTCCCACCGCCGCACGCTGAAGCGCGGCGCCTTCGGATGGGCGTGGTGGTTGTTGTGGAGCGCTTCCCCGCCCGTGACCCACGTGAGCCAGCGCCAGTTGTACGCGGTGTTGTCCGTGAAGTTCTGCTTGCCGTGCCAGTGGCCGAGCCCGTTGATGAGCGGGGCCAGCACGAACACGTAGAAGACGAGGTGCAGCACGGCCACGAGCAGGCCGGTCAGCCAGCCGAACGCCGCCACGGCCAGGAGCGCGCCGCCCGCCGCGCCGAACCAGCCGCGGCTGAACACGTGCCGATCCAGCCAGTCCTCGTGCACGTCCGGGGCGAACTTCCGCAGCGTCGCGGCATTCCCCGCCTCGCGCGCGTAGTAGTAGACGTTCAGGAGCTGCACCCGCCAGAAGCCGAAGATGCGCGGGCTGTGCGGGTCGCCTTCGCGGTCCGTGAACGTGTGGTGCTTGCGATGGACGGCCACCCACTGCTGCCGGCGCTGCCCGGTGGTCAGCCACAGCACCGTGCGGAAGACGACGTCGGCCACGGGATGCACCCGGAGCGCGCCGTGGGCGATCGCGCGGTGGAAGTAGATCGACGTGGCGAGGACCGCCACCTGGGTCACGGCGAGCGCCCACACGGGAGCCAGCCACGGTGAAGTCAGGATTTCGCCCAACGACATGCTTTGCGCCTCCTCGGACAACCGCCTCGCGGAGGGCGGAGAGGCGTGCCGTTGAATTGATGTATCGACGCAGTGTAGCCGATCTGCGCGACAAGCCCTAACACTCAGACGCGCGGATCAGGCTCCCGTGCCGCGGCGCGCCAGCGCGGCCACGACCGCCACGAGCTCCGCCGGCTCGACCGGCTTGGGCAGGTGCATGTTGTAGCCCGCTTCCAGCAGCCGCACCCGGTCCTCGACGCGCCCGTAGGCCGTCACCGCGGCCGCCGGCACGTGGCCGCCGTCCTCGCGGCTGAGCTCGCGGATGGCCGCGATGAGCGCATAGCCGTCCTCCCCGGGCATCTCGACGTCCGACAGGAGCACCGTGGGCCGCCACTCGGGGAAGAGGCGGAGCGCCTCGGCGGCGGAGGCGGCCGTCCGGGTCTCCGCGCCGAGGGGCTCCAGCACGCCGCGAAACAGGTCGAGGGCGTCCCGATCGTCGTCGACGAGCAGCACCCGGACCCCGACGAGCGACGCCGAGGGGACGGGCGGCCCGTCGGCGGCCGCCGTGGGATGCGGCCGGGGCCCCGGCGCGGGCGTCGCGGCGAGGCTCACGGGCAGCTCGACGGTGAAGACCGCGCCGCCGCCGTCGGCGTTCTCCGCGCGGACGTCGCCGCCGTGCAGCTCGACGATGTGCTTGACCAGCGCGAGGCCGAGCCCGAGGCCGGCCTGCGGGCGGGTGCTCGTGCTGTCGCCCTGGCGGAAGCGCTCGAACACGTGCGGCAGGAGCTCCGGCGGGATGCCCGGCCCCGTGTCCGCCACCACGACCTGCACGCGCGAGCCGACCCGGGCGAGCCGGACCTGCACGCGCCCGCCTTTCGGGGTGAACTTGATCGCGTTGGAGACCAGGTTCCACACGACCTGGCGCAGGCGGTCGAGATCGCCGGCCACGGGGCCCGCGTGCGGATCCAGCACGACGTCGAGGCGGATCTCCTTCGCGTGCGCGGCGTGGCGGACGGCTTCGAGCGCGCCCTCGATGGCGGCCGTGACGTCGGCCAGGCGGACGTCCAGGCGCATCTTGCCGGACGCGATCCGCGAGACGTCGAGCAGGTCCTCGATGAGCCGCACCTGCGACGCGGCATTGCGCTCGATCACCTCGAGGCCGTGCGCGAGGTTCCGGGCCGCGGGCCCGCCGCTCCGCAGCATCCGGGCCCAGCCGAAGACCGCGTTGATCGGCGTGCGCAGCTCGTGGGAGAGGATCGCGAGGAACTCGTCTTTCATGCGGTTCGCCGCCTCGGCCTCGGCGCGGGCGGCCCGCTCGGCCGCTTCGCGCGCGGAGAGGCGCTGCGCCGCTTCCTCGAAGGCGCGCGCGACCTCCGCGACCTCGGCGACGCCCGGCGCCGCCGG
>VGNK01000334.1 GCA_016866055.1 Chloroflexota bacterium
GCTCGCTGGCGTCCGCTCGGCGGGCGGGCTCGCCGGGGCCGCGACGGGCGCGCGCACGTCGCCAGTCGCGCGCCCGAGCAGCAGCAGAGCGACGACGCCGACCGCGACGTCGAGCAGCGCGCCGAACACGTTCGACCCCCACAGCCCGAGCCCGGGAAAGAGCACGAAGGCGGTCGCGAAGACGCCCGCCACCGCGCCGAGCGTGTTGATGCCGTACAGCAGGCCCGTGCGGGAGCCGATCGCGGGGTCGTCGCGCGTCACCGCCGCGACCACGATCGGCAGCGTGGCGCCCATGAGGATCGTCGGTACGAGGAGCACGAGAAGTGCGACGCCGAACCGTCCCAGCACGAGGCCCCAGGGGCCCGCATCGGTCACCAGCGTGCGCGCGAGCGGCGGTAGGGCGGCGAGCAGGAAGGGCACGGCGAGCGCCATGAGCCCGATCGCGATCTCGACCGCGCCGTAGACCGCGAGCCCGCGCCGCAGGCGGTGCGCGATCCGACCGCCGACGAGCCCGCCGATGCCGAGCCCGAGCATGTAGGCGACGAGGATCGTGCTGGCGGCGAGCGTCGTCGACCCGAAGATTAGGCGCAGCTGGCGCGTCCAGACCACCTCGAGGATGAGGCTGCCGAAGCCGGACAGGAAGAAGCACAGCGACAGGAGCGGAAGGGAGCGGCGGGTCACCGCAGTCACGCTATCACCGTCCGCCGCCCGCGGACGAGCGCGAAGCGACGGCGCGAAGCAGCAGCTGCGGTGGCCAGGCAGCGCGGCTCACACGGCCGCGTCGTGTGGCGCCGGAGTCGCTGGATCCGGCGGGCGACGCAGCCAGCGCAGCGCGACGACGACGCCGATCGCCGCGAGTCCGAGGGCGAGCGGGCGCAGGTGGTGAAAGACGGCGGACAGCTCCGTCACGTGGCGCTCGAAGAGGAACGCTCCGCCGCCCCAGAAGCCGACCCACACCACGGCACCGCCCAGGTTCCACGCGAAGAACGTGGCCAGGTTCATGTTCAGCGAGCCCGCCGCGATGCCCGAGAGCTGGCGCAGCCCGTCGACGAAGCGCCCGAATCCGACGACCGTGCCGCCACGACGCTGGAACAGTCCCTCCATCTCCGCGAGTCGCCGGGGTGATGCGATCCGCTCGAGGATGCGGTGTCCGCCGACGCGCCCGATCGCGTAGCCGAGCAGATTGCCGCCCGCCGCCGCGCACACGGCGTTCGCGAGCAGGGGGCCGAGCCACGGATCGCCCTTCGCGGCCAGCAGGGCGGCGGCGATGAGCAGCGTCTGGCCCGGCGCGGGGATGCCGCAGCCCTCGACGAAGATCGCGACGAACACCGCGCCGTAGCCCCACCGCTGGAGCAGCGGCTGCACGCTCTCGAGGTGCTGCGTCAGCTCGGTCATACGAGGAGCGCTCATGCGTCGCGCGCCGCGTCGAGTCAACCGGGCACCCTCGGCGCCCGAGGCGCCGTACGGGAGATCGGCTCTGGACGAAAGTTCGATCTGCGTGTACGAACGTCCTACATGAGACAGAACGCGATCGCCGGCGGCGGGCTCGGGCTCCCGCGGTCGGAGTTCAAGCGTCGATCGATCCTCGACGCCGTGCTCCGCGTCGTCGCGGACGGCGGCGCGGAGGCGGTCACACACCGCCGCGTCGCGGCCGAGGCGGGCGTGCCGCTCGGCTCGACGACCTACTACTTCGCGTCGCGCGACGACCTGCTGCGCGAGGCCTTCCGCCGCCACGCGGCCGCCGTCTACGAGGCGATCGACGCGATCGCCGACGGCGTGGACCTGCGCACCCCGGCGGACGTGGTCGGGTTCCTGATGGCGATGGTGCGCCGCGAGCTCGAGGATCGGTCGCTGATCGTCGTCGAGTACGAGCTGATCGTGCGCGCCGCGCGCGATGCCGTGCTGGCGCGGGAGGTGGCCGCCTACGAGCGCAACCTGGGCGCGCGTCTCGCCGAGGGGCTCGAGCGGCTCGGTGTGGCGCAGTCGCTCGACGCCGCGCGCACGCTGATCGCGCTGGTGCGTGGCTTCGAGATCGACTGCCTCACGCGCGCGGCACCGCCGCTCGGCACGCTGCGGGCGCGCCTCGAGCTGGTGCTCGGGGCCCTCGCGCCGGGAGCTGGGCGCGCG
>VGNK01000335.1 GCA_016866055.1 Chloroflexota bacterium
TACCTCGCCGCCGCGCGCCGCAGCCTCGAGGCGGTGGCCGGGCGCGCCGAGGCGCTCGGCGTCACGATCGGGCTCGAGAGCCGCCTCCACTACCACGAGATCCCGCTCCCCCAGGAGGCCGTCGACCTGCTTGCCCCGTACCCGGCGAGCGTGGCCGGCTACCTGCACGACGTCGGCCACGCCGAGGTGCTGCACCGCCTCGGGCTCGTCGACCGCGGGAGCTGGTTCGACCTCTTGCGGGAGCGGCTCGTGGGGCTGCACCTGCACGACGTGCGGCGGCTCACCGATCACCGCGCGCCGGGGAACGGCGACGTCGACTACGCGTGGCTCGCGGCGCGCATCCCCGCGACGGCCGCGCGCACGTTCGAGATCGACCAGCACGAGCGCGACGAGGACGTGGCGCGCGGGCTCGAGGTGATGCGCGACGCGGGCGTGGTCGCCGGGGGGACCACCTCGACCGGCTAGCGCGGCCGGCTAGCGCGGCCGGAGCGTGGGGTCCTCTCGGTTGTCGCACGAGCCGCCGGCGCCGACTTCGAACGAGCTGGGCGCTCGGGGCGGGGCGCCGAGCGGAGCTCGCGATCGAGACTCAGCGACCGGCGGTCGGGACGGCGGGGCCACGTCGTTCGCGGCGCGCGATCGCCACGCCAGGGGCCGGAGCGGGACCGCTCGCCGGCCGCGGCTCCGGCGAGCGCGACGCGCCGGCTACGCGCTGGGCACGGTGAGCGCGGGCAGCGGCGGGAGCGTCGCGCCGCGGATCTCGATGATCGCGGCGACCTGGTGCTGCACGCGGATCGTGTGCAGGAACGCGCGCACGTCGATGCCGCGATAGGCGTCGCCGCGGCTCCCGATGCGGTCGAGCGCGCGACCGAGCAGCGCGCGCGCGCCGTGCGGGTTGCCGCGCAGCCAGTGCGTGAGACCCGCGCCGAGCTGCGCGAGCCCCTTGAAGAACTCCTCCTCGGCGGTGCCCTTCGCCTGCCCCCAGCAGGTCTCCCACGCCTCGTGAGCGGCGAAGAAGTTACGGGTGTCGAAGAAGCGCATCGCGAGCGCGTGGTTCTCCTCGAGCGACAGCGCGTCGAAGTCGGGGAGGTCGAGCTGGTTCTCGGCGCCCGCGGGCAGGGGGCGGCCGAGCTCGTCGCGCGGGCGGAACGGCTTCGGCGCGGGCGGCAGCGATCGGCGCTCCTCGGTCATGGGGCGAGGGTAACGCCGGGGTCGAGGGGCACGGGGGCGTCGGGCGCGGCGCCCTCCGCGATCGCGATGCCCGCGCGCAGCGCGGCCACGCCGGCGCGCACCGCGTCGGGGACGCCCTCGCCGGAGAGGAAGACCCGCCAGCCCGCGCCGTAGTAGGTGGCGTAGGTCTCGGCGAGCTCGCCGAGCCCGCGTTCGCGCAGCGCTGCGACGAGGCCCGTGCGGTTGAGCGTCCACACCTCCTCGTACGCGCCGCCGGCGAGCGAGAGCACGCGCGGCGCGACGGGCGCGACGCGCCACGGCAGCTCGTGGAGGATGCGCTCGAGATACAAGCCCGGCCGGTCGATCGCCCGCAGCGGCAGCGCCCGCGGCGGCAGCGCCCGCACGAACGACGCGTGCGCGAGCAGCTCGTCGCGGTCGCGGGCGCGCTGGCGCTCGCGCTGCGCCTCGTCGAGTTCGACCTCCGCGTAGCGCTCGCCGAACAGCGTGATCACGGTCTCCGCCGGCGACGGCACGTACCCGGGCAACGCGTGCAGCGCGTGCAGCGCGTGCACGAACGTGAGCTGCGGCTTCGGCACGTGCGGCGGGCGCTCGACCCGCCGCAGGTACGCGAGCCGCACCTCATCGGCGACCGGAGCGCCGCGTCGATCTCGTCGAGCGGCGCGACGGCCGCGGGGTCGCGTAGCGCGAGGTGGACGTCGACGTCGCTCAGCGTCGGGACGTAGTCGACCGGCCCGTCCCACGGCTTCGCCGCCGAGCCCTTCAGGTAGATCCCGGCGATCGCCCCATCGCCGAGGCGCCCGCGCAGCACCTCCACCCACGCCTCGGCCATCGCGAGGCACTCGGCGCGCAGCCGCCCCGGCGGGTACCCCGACGGCCGGCCCTCCGCCACGACCCGCCCCCGTCCCTAACCCCGGCGCGCCGCGCGACGCCTCGCCGG
>VGNK01000336.1 GCA_016866055.1 Chloroflexota bacterium
GACGCGGTCGACGTCACCGCGGGCGGCGAGCTCGTGCTCCGCCTCGCCGACGGGACGCGCCGGGCGTTCGCCGCCGGCGACGTCCACGGCGCGGCGGGCACCCCGTCCCCCGACCCCGGGCCCCCACCCGGCCCCGGCCAGGGCACCGGTACCGCCCCCGGTTGATCGTCCGGCGGGCGCTCCCTAGGCTCGATCCACGATGGCCGGAACCCGATCCGCGACGCCGCACGCGCACGCCCATGCGCAGCATGCGCATCCGCGCCCCGCGCCGTCGCGCGCCCACCGGTCCGGCTGAACCCGCGTCACCCGCCGACCGACATCCGCCGCGACGGCTCCGGGCCTCGCGGCGGTGCCCGTTCGTCGACCGCCGCCGGCCCTCGCGGGACCCACGAAGAGCACCCGGGAGGGGGGACGTACAATGCCGGTCGACGCCGTACCGCGCTCGGAAGCGAAGGATCCACCTGTGGCAGACCGCGGGCTGCGTAGCCGTGGGATGCGGGACCTCGGTCCCGACGAGATGCGCCGCTTCCGGCACGTCGAGCGCGTCTTCCTCGAGACCACGGCCGCGCGCGGCTACCGCGAGATCCGCACCCCGACGATCGAGCCGCTCCACCTCTTCACGGCTTCCGGCGCGCTCTCGCCGCAGGCGCTCGACCGCGTCTACTCCTTCCTCGACTGGGACGGCTGGAGCGGCGAGCGCGTCGTGCTGCGCCCCGAGGCCACCGTCGCTGCCGCGCGCTGGGTCGTGGAGGCGGCCGCGGCCGGCTCCCCGCAGCGCCTCTGCTACGTGCAGGCTGCCTACCGCTTCGCCCCCGGCGACGCCGACCGCGAGATCTGGCAGTGCGGCGTCGAGCTCTTCGGGCTGCCGGCGGCCGAGGCGGACGCCGAGCTGCTCGTGCTCGCGCGCGACCTGCTCGTGACGCTCGGGCTGCGCCAGCCCGCGTGCGAGCTCGGACACGCCGGCCTCGCGCGCGCCGTTTTCGCCGCCGCCGGGCTGAGCGCAACCGACCAGCTCGACGCCTACGACCGCATGCTCGACGGCGACCTCGCCGTCGCCGACCAGCTGGCCGCCGCGCGCCCCGAGGCGAGCGGCGCGCTGCGCCTGCTCGCGGACGTCGACGGCACCTCGCTCGGCTACGTCGCGAACCTGCGCGCCGCGCTGCTCCCGGCGGTCCCCGCGGCGGCCCGGGCGCTGGACGAGCTCGCCGCCGCCGCCGCCGCGCTCGAGGGCGCGCGCGTGCCCTACCGCGTGCGCCCGGGCACCGCGCGCAACTTCGAGTACTACACGGGCGTCACCTTCCGCATGCGCGACGGCGAGGTCGAGTGCGTCACCGGCGGCCGCTACGACGGCCTCGCCGCCACGATCGGCGGGCCCGAGGCCCCCGGCTCCGGCTTCGCCGCCGACCTGCTCCGGCTCGCCGAGATCGTGCCGGCGCCCGGGGGCGCGTGGCGATGACCGCGCCCGTCCGCGTCGCCCTGCCGCGCGGCGAGCTGCGCGAGCCGCTCGCTGGCCGCCTGCGCGAGGCTGGCTTCGCGGTCCCCGGCTACGGCGAGGGGTCGCGCACCTACCGCTTCGACGTCGAGGGGCGCCCGGGCGTGGTCGCGCGCGTCTTCTCGGACGCCGACATCCCCATCCAGGTCGCGCTCGGGCAGTACGACCTCGGGGTCGCGAGCGGCGTGCGCGTGGACGAGCTGCTCGTGCGCTTCCCGCAGGACTCGATCGTGCCGCTGCGGCCGCTCGACGTCGGCGGCGAGCGGCTCGTGATCGCCGGCGCCCCCGGCGCGCGGCTCGACGCGCTTGCGGCGGCGGGACCGCTGCGCGTGGCGACCGAGTTCCCCAACCTCGCGCAGCACTACCTGAACCGGCTGCGGGTGCCGGGCTACCGGCTCTACGAGGTGTGGGCGCAGGCCGAGGCATGGCCGCCCGACGACGCCGACGTCGCGATCGCGACCGAGGCGGCGGTCGCGGCCGAGGGGCTCGAGCCGCTCGGCGAGGTGCACGCCGGCGGGGTGTGGCTGATCGGCAACCGCGAGGCGCTCGAGCGGCGCGACCTGAGCGCTGCGCTCGCGCCGCTGCTCGCGCTGCCGCGTGGG
>VGNK01000337.1 GCA_016866055.1 Chloroflexota bacterium
CCCCGTCGCGCTCGCGGAGCGCCCGCATGATGCGCCCGCGGCGCTCACGGTCGGAGCCGGCGAACGCGGGCTGCACGCGCACCGGCACGGCGCGTTCGCCGGCGGCGAAGCGGTCGCGCGCGGCGCACAGCCCCGCGACAGCGCACTGCGTGCACCGCGGCCGCGGCGCGCAGACGCGCGCGCCGAAGTCCATGAGCGCGGGGTTCCAGCGCCCCGCGGCGCCGGGCGGGAGCAGCCGCGCCGCCGCCGCCTCGATCGCCGGCGGCGGGGTCTCGCGCGCGGGCTGGAGGTCGCCGTAGACGAGCCGGCCGACCAGCCGCACGACGTTCGTATCGACGGCGACCGCGTCGTCGCCGAAGCCGAAGCACGCCACGATCGCGGCGGTGAACGGCCCGACCCCGGGCAGCGCGAGCAGCGCCGCGCGGTCGCGCGGCACCGCTCCGCCGTGCTCAGCGAGGCAGCGGCGCGCGGCCTCGTGCAGCGCCGCCGCGCGCCGCGGATAGCCGGCGCGCCCCCACACCCGCAGCACCTCAGCGCGGCTCGCCGCGGCGCATGCCGCGAGCGTCGGGAAGGCGTCCATCCAGCGGGCGTAGATCTTGAGCACGCGCGACATCTGCGTCTGCTGCGCGCACACCGCCGCGACGAGCGCCGCGTACGGGTCGCGCGCCGCGCGCCAGGGGAAGTCATGCGGCTGCTCGTCGTACCACGCGAGCAGCCGCGAGCGGATGAGCCCGAGCCGCCTCGGGGCGAGCGCGGCCGGGAGCGACCGCGGGGGGCGTTGCGTGGACGCGCGCGTCATCCGTGCGAGACTATCGCGCCGCCCCGCCGCGGGCCGCCGGCCGGCCCGCTCGGGCGGGAGCGCGGGAGGGAGCCGCCATGTCGAACCTCCGACGCAGCGCACGCCGCACGCTTCGCCGCTGGACGCGCCCGGTCCGCCGGGAGCTCCGCCGGCGCGGGCTGCTCGTGGCCCGTCCGAAGCGCGAGGAGCACGCCGAGGAGCGCGTCGAGTCGCGCGCCAATCGCATCGACGAGCGGCTGCTTCAGCACGTCGTCGTCGTCCGCCAGTTCAGCCGCACCTTCCCCACGTCGAACGTCTGGGTGCTCCAGGACAGGAGCGACGCCGCGCTCGTCGACGCCGGCTTCGGCGACGAGCAGTCGATCGCCGAGCGGCGCCGCTTCTTCGAACGCGAGCTGTCGCATCTGCGCTTCCGCCACATCCTGCTCACCCACCACCACTTCGACCACTCGTCCGGCGGGCGGCGCCTGCGGGAGCTGCTGCGCGCCGAGACGGCGATCAACCCGATCGACGAGACGATCCTGCACACGCCGAGCGGCTCGAACGAAGACCTCCCCGACGAGGCGGAGATCTCCGAGCGCGCCAGGGTCTGGCGCGAGGAGGCGCTCGCCACCCCGATCGACCGCACGCTCGCCGACGGCGAGATCGTGCGCGTCGGCGGGCTCACGGTGCGCGCCGTGCACACGCCCGGGCACACCGCGGGGCACAACTGCTACTTCGTCGAAGAGACCGGCGTGCTCTTCACCGGCGACAACGTGCTCGGCATCGGCACGAGCGCGATCGGGCCGCCGCCGGCGGGCGACATGCAGGCGTACCTCGACAGCCTGCTACGCATGCGACACCTCGAGGCGACGCTCTTCGCGCCCGGGCACGGGCCGGTCGTGCGCGCCACCGCCGCGAAGATCAAGGAGCTCGTCGACCATCGCGCCGTGCGCGACCGGCAGATCATCGACCTGATCGATCGCGGCTACGAGTACGACCGCCAGATCCGGCGCGCGCTGTACCCCGAGATCCAGAAGGGGCTGCGCCGCGCGGCGCGCGGGCAGATCCGCGCACACCTGGCGCGCCTCGTCGGCCAGGGGATGGTGCAAGTCGAGGAGGTCGAGGGGGGGAAGACCTGGAGGGTGGCGCTCACGCGCTAGTGCGTACTCGTGAAAGTAGGGGACAGATGTAGCATCCTGCTCGCATGGCACGAGCAGCGACGACGGTCACGGTCACGGATGATGAGCGGGAAGAGCTGGAGCGTCGGCTCCGCGCGTCGAAGACCGAGCAGCGTCATGCGTTCCGC
>VGNK01000338.1 GCA_016866055.1 Chloroflexota bacterium
GCGCGACCGCCTCGACGCGTTGCCGGCCCCGTCGTCGCGGTCGTCCTGAGGGCGCGAACGGCCGCCGAGCCGCGGTCCCCGCGCCCGCCGTGGAGCCCCCGGGAGAGCCTCCACGGTGAACCGCAGCGCTGCGCGGGGCGGGCGGGGTGCGCCCGTATCATGGCCGCATGACCGCCGAGCCCGGGGACGTCGCCCGCGCGCGTCTGCGTCGCGCGATGGAGCTGCACGCCTGGGGCGACGTCGACGGCGCGCTTGCGGAGGCGGAGGCCGCCGTCGCCGAGGCGCCCGCCTTCGGCGAGGCCCACGCGTACCTCGGCAACACGCTCGTCACGCGCAAGCGGCGCTTCGCCGACGGCCTCGCCGCGCTCGACCGCGCCGTCGCGCTCCTGCCCGACGACCCGACCGTGCGCTATACCTCGGGCTGGTGCCGCGAGTTCATCGCAAACGAGCTCGCCCGCCCCAGGCGGCCGCACCAGGCGGTCGCGCTCGACGCCGAGGCGCTCTACCACGCGGCCCGCGCCGAGCTGCTCGCCGCGCTCGCCCTCGAGCCCGACGAGCAGCTGCAGGGCGACATCGAGGACATGCTCGACGTGATCGCGAGGGCGACCGGCGAGCCATGGGACGAGGGGGAATACGAGCGTGCCGCACCTCGACCTCGGTGACGGCTTCCACCTCTACTACGAGGTGCACGGCCCGGAGCGGACGGACGCCGCCCCGATCCTGCTCGCCCACGGCGCGGGCGGGAACGCGATGTCTTGGTGGCAGCAGGTGCCGGCCTTCGTTGACCGCTACCGCGTGATCACCTTCGATCACCGCGCATTCGGGCGCTCCCCGGACATCGATCAGGGCCCCGGCCGCATCGCGTTCGGGTCCGACGTGCGCGCGCTGCTCGAGCACCTCGAGGTCGAGCGCGTGCACTTCGTCGCGCACTCGATGGGCGGGCGCACGGCGTTCGGGCTCTTCTCCCGCGAGCCGGCGCGCGTCGCCTCGCTCACCTACTCCGGCACGAACGGCGGGTGCGTCGACGACCGCTACCGCGCGCTGCGCCGGGAGCTGGAGGAGAACGGCGCGCTCGACGGCTCGCTCCTCTCGCGCGCGATGGCGGACGACTACGAGGGCGACTCGCCCGAGATGCACTTCCTCTACCGGCAGATCCGCGGGATGAACCCGCGACGTCCGCGGGACTTCCTCGCCCCCACCGGGCGCATGGTGAACTACCGCGGATCGACGGCGACGCGGCTGCGGGACTCGGGCATCCCGATCCTCTGGGTCGTCGGCGAGCGCGACCGCGTGATCCCGTCGCAGCTGATCCGCATCTCCCACGAGATCACGCCGGGCTCGCGCTTCGTCGAGATCCCCGGGGCCGGCCACTCCGCCTACTTCGAGCGCCCCGACGAGTGGAACGCGGCGCTGCGCGCGTTCGTCGACGCCGTCGAGGACGGCGCGGGCGCGCGACCGCCGGACTGACGGCGCGATGACGCGCGCCGCGCCCGTCGAGGTCTCGCCGCTCACGCCGGATCGCCGGGGAGACCGCGAGGCGTACCCCGTCGACCCGCCCGGCGGCCGCATGGCGGACGCGCGCACCCGGCACGGAACGCTCGCGCTCTTCGCCTCGGCAGGCTTCGAGGAGGTCGCGCGCCCGCTCGCGGGGCGTGCCGTGGTGCGGCGGACGGTCACGGGCGGCGCGCCGCGGAGCGCGCGCGAACACGGCGAAGGGGGCTGAGGATGGCCTACGACGAGGGGCTCGCCGCGCGCGCGCGCCGGCTCCTGGAGCCGCGCGACGGGATCGTCGAGAAGAAGATGTTCGGCGGGCTCGCCTTCCTGCTCGACCGGAACCTGTGCGTGGGCGTCCGCGAGGACGAGCTGATGGTGCGCGTCCCGCCGGAGCAGCACGACGCGCTGCTCGCGAAGCCGCACGCCTGCGTCCTCGACCTGACCGGGCGGCCGATGGCCGGCTGGCTGCTGATCGGGGCCGAGGGGCTGCGCTCCGGCCCGGCGCTCAAGCGCTGGGTGGAGATCGGCGCGCGCTTCGCGAGCACGCTCCCGACCAGGCGCTGACGTGGGCGCGACCGCGGCCGGG
>VGNK01000339.1 GCA_016866055.1 Chloroflexota bacterium
CGTGCGCGCGCGGCGCGCGGCCCGCTGACGGGCGCCGGCGCGGTCCGCGCGCGCAACGCCGCCGGACGCCGCCTTCCGCCGGCTCCGCGATCGGGCCGCGGGGCGTAAGAAGTGGCCGCTAGCCTTGGTGCGTCGACGTCGCAGGAGGGGGCGATGCGGACGCATCACCCGCGCGACCTCGGGCGGGCCGTACCTGGTCTGCACCGCTGCGCTCATGGCCACCTCCCTGCCGCGCGTGCATGGGCTGGAGAGGGCTACGGGCCGGCGGCCGTCAACTCGACCGGCGGGCCAGCTCCGGGATGCGCAGCCCGAGGTGCTCGCGCAGCGTCGTGCCCGTGTACTCCTCGCGGAAGAGGCCGCGGCGCTGCAGCTCCGGGACCACGAGGTCGACGAAGTCCTCGAACGCGCCGGGGATGTGCGTCGCGCCGACCACGAAGCCGTCGGTGGCGGGCGCGGTGAACCACGCCTCCATCTGATCCGCGAGCTCGGTCGCGCTGCCCACCCACGCGTCGCCGACGCGGCCGCGGCCGCTCACGCGCACGAAGTCGCGCACGGTGGGGTTCTTGATCCCGGAGCGGCGCAGCACGCCGTCGCGGATCGCCTGCATGCCCGAGATGCCCGCGAGCTCCTCGTCGCTGAAGGGCTCGTCCATGTCCTTCGAGCCGAAGTCGAAGTTGAGCGCCTCCGAGAGCAGCGAGAGCTGGTCGATCTCGTTCGGCAGCTCGTCGTAGGCGGCCTTCTTCGCAACGGCTTCCTCGTGCGTGCGGCCGACGACGGGGTAGGCGAGCGTCGTGATCTTCATCTGGTCCGGGTCGCGGCCGTGCGCGGCGGCGGCGGCCTTGAGCGCCGCGTACTGCTCGCGGCCGTTCTCGATCGTCCCGTACCCGGCGAAGATCAGCTCGCCCCAGCGCGCCGCGAACTCGAGGCCGCGCCTGCTCTGGCCCGCCTGGATCACGACCGGCTGGCCCTGCTTCGAGCGCGGCACCGTGAACGGCCCGCGCGAGCGGTAGTGCTCGCCGACGTAGTCGAGCCGGCGCACCTTCGCGGGGTCGGCGAAGATACCGCGCGCGCGGTCGAGCACGATCGCATCGTCGTCCCAGCTGCTCCAGTGACCGAGCACGATCTCCATGAACTCGTCGGCGAGGTCGTAGCGCTCGTCGTGGGCGGGGTGCACGAGGCGGCCCATGTTGCGCGCCTCGTTGTCGTTGAGCGAGGTCACGACGTTCCATGCGGCGCGGCCCTCGCTCATGAGGTCGACGGTGGCGAACACGCGCGCGACGTGGAACGGCTCGTAGTAGGTCGTGGAGTAGGTCGCGCCGAGCCCGAGGTGGGTGGTTGCCGTGCCCATGACCATGAGCACGGTGACGGGGTCCATCTTCACGCAGCGGATGCCGTGCTGGACGGTGTGCGCGTGATCGCCGGTGTAGAGGTCGGGCATCGCGAGGCGGTCGTCGAAGAAGCCGAGGTCGAACTTGCCGCGCTCGAGCACGCGGCCGATGTGGCGGTAGTAGTCGGGCGAGGTGGAATCGGCGCGCGCCTCGGGGTGGCGCCAGGAAGCGGGGATGGTGGTGCAGTTCTGGGCCTGCAGGAACCCGACGAGCACGATCTGGCGCATGGGCCGCCTCCTCTCGCCGCCCGGGGGCGGTGGTGGGAGTGTAGTGAGGGATGGGCACGAGCAATGGCGCGCTGCCGGCGTAGGCACACTTCGTGAGGCGCCCAGCTAGCGGTTCTCCACGTGCCCCTGACGACTGGGCGTTCAGGCGTACCTGAGACTGTCATCCTTCCGTCCCGCGGCGCGTGACTCCGACTCGGTCGAGGCCTGACGTCGCGGGTCTTCACCAGTCCTTAGGTGATCTGAATCGCCCCGGGAATGTCGGAGGCTCCAATCCTTGCGAGGATGGAGCGATGACACACCGAGGCGGGTACCCAGCGGAAGTACGGGAGCGGGCGGTGCGGCTCGTGCGCGAGCACGAGGGCGACTACCCCTCGCAGTGGGCGGCGATCACCTCGAGCGCGACGAAGTGCGGGATGACCGCGGAGACCGTGCG
>VGNK01000340.1 GCA_016866055.1 Chloroflexota bacterium
ACCCACCAGCGCGCCAGCCCGCGAACGTGCAGCACCCACCAGCGCGCCAGCCCGCGAACGTGCAGCACCCACCAGCGCGCCAGCCCGCGAACGTGCAGCACCCACCAGCGCGCCAGCCCGCGAACGTGCAGCACCCACCAGCGCGCAACGGGGACGTGCAGCCCCCACCAGCGCGCACCGCGGACGCGCAGCGTTGACGGCGCTGCGCGCGGCGCGTTAGCTGTCGACCATTCCTTCCCCGCTCGATTTCCGCACCGCCTTGCGGACGCCTCTCGCGGCCTTCCTGGTGCTCGTGCTCTGCGTGCCGTCGCTCGCCGCCGCGACCGGCGAGCCGACCGACGAAGGGGCACGCCTCGCGACCGAGCTGGGCTGCGCCGCATGCCACGACGGCCTGGACGTCGCCGTCGGGACGCGCGGCCATGCGCCGGACCTCTCGTACGCCGGACTCCGCTGGCAGCCGGGCTATCTGCTCGCGTACCTGCGCGATCCGGGCCGCGTGCGGCGGCACGTCGGCGCGTCGCGGATGCCGGACTTCGCGCTGAGCGAGGAAGAGGCGCTCGCGCTGGCGCTGTTTCTCGGGGAGCAACGCGCGGTGCCGGCCTCGTCGGAGACGGCCGCCGGTGACGCGGCGGGACAGCGGGCTGCTGCGGGGGCCGGAAGCGCGCCCGCACCGGACGAGGAGACTCTGGTCGCGGCGCTGCGCGAGCAGAGCTGCCTCACCTGCCACGTCTGGCGAGGGCAGGGCGGCGTCGTCGGGCCCGAGCTGTCGGACGTCGGTGCGCGCCTCGAGTCCGGCTGGGTCGCGCGCTTCCTGGTCGACCCGGCGGCGTTCGGCGTACCGGACGGCGTCATGCCAGCGCTGCTGCTGCGCCCGGACGCGAGCGGTGCGGTTGCGCCGACGACGCCCGGTGCGGACGCGGCCCTGTCGCGCATCGTCGCGGGCCTCGCGGCGCTCGGGCGGGCGGCGAGCGAGCAGCGCGCGGCGGTGGTCGCGGCCGCGCGCGCGCGCCACCCGGCGCTCGACGCGGCGGCCGGCGAGCGCGTGTTCACCGCGCTGCGGTGCGCGGCGTGCCATCCGCTGGCCGGGCACTCGCCGCGAAGCGACGGCGGCGCGCCCGACCTGGCGAGCGAGGGCATCCGCGTGCGGCGCGACTGGCTCCGCGGCTACCTGGCCGCGCCGGTGGTGATCCGGCCGGCCGGCGGCACTCCCGGCAGCGCGAGCCGGATGCCCGACTTTCGCTTGACGGACGCGGAGGCGGACGCGCTCACGGCGTACCTGATGACGCGGCGTCGCGATGCGGAGAGACGGCCGCCGCCTCCCGCACCGCTCGACGCGGCGAGCTCCGTCCGGGCGCGTACGCTCCTCGAGGACGAGCTCGCCTGCCTCGGCTGCCACCGGCTCGGCGCACGCGGCGGGATGATCGGCCCGGACCTCGGTTCGCTGGGCGAGCGCCTGGCACCGGAGTTCGTCGCGGCGATCGTGCGCGAGCCCGCGACGTTCGCGCCGCATGCGACCATGCCGCGCCTCGCCATGCCCGAGCGCACCCGCGAGCTGGTCGTGCGCTTCCTCGCCCATCAACGCGAGCCGCGCGCGCCGGCCCGCGTGCTGTCGCCGTTCGACGCGATCCTGCCCGGGCCGGCGGACGAACCGGCGACGGCGGCACTCTACCGGCGGCACTGCGCCCCCTGCCACGGCGTCGGCGGCGCCGGCGACGGCTTCAACGCGCCGCTGCTGCCCGTTCGTGCGACCGCGCACGCCGACGCGGCGTACCTTGCGACGCGCGCCGACGACACGCTCTACGACGGGATCGCCGCGGGCGGGGCGATCCTCGGGCGCAGCCACCTGATGCCGGCGTGGGGCGACACGCTCCGGCCGCCGCAGATCCGCGATCTCGTGGCCCACCTGCGCCGGCTCTGCGACTGCGAGGGACCCGCCTGGTCACGTCCGGTCGCGCAGGCAGGTTCGGATGCCGGGGCGCCGCGCGCGCGCGGCGGCGCGCACGAGCCTCCGGCGACGGCGCCGCCGGCGCCC
>VGNK01000341.1 GCA_016866055.1 Chloroflexota bacterium
CACGGCGAGGCCGAGCGCGATCAGCAGCACGGGCACAGCGACGTCGACCCGTAGCTGCAGCGCGTCCACCTGGTCGAGGAAGAAGAGGACCCCGAGCGTGAGGAAGATCGCCCCCGTCAGCGCCGCCCCGATGCTGGACCGCCCGCCCATCAGCGCACCGTCGCCGATCCGAACACCGTCGAGAGGTCGATCGTGAGGCGCCTGCTCGCAGAAGGGCCGTAGTCGGCGCTCTGCGTCGCGTGGTCCACGGTGATCCCGTCGAACTGCCGGCCCAGCAGCGCGCTGCTGCCGAACACCGTGCGGCCGGTGATCCGCGCCGGGACCCCCGGCGGCAGCTGGACGACGAGGTCGCCGAACGCGATGCTCACGCGCAGCGTCGTCTCGCCGGCGGGCAGCTCGACGCCGCGCAGGTCGAGCGTCATCGAACCGAAGGCGTAGCTGTACTCGTCCGCGAGGGCGGCGGCGCTGGTGGGGCGGACGTTGCGGTCGCCGAAGCCGCCGTCCCAGCGGATGGTCGAGCCGGCGCTCACCACGGTCAGCGCGCCCATGAGCAGCAGCGCCACGACCAGCAGGCCGCCGTTGAGGCCGTGGCGGGCCTCCACGAGGATCGCGAGCCCGACGAGCGCGAGCGCCGCGGCGGTGCCGGGATGTCGAGCGCGCGCGCCAGCGCGACCGCCCCCGCGACGATCAGGACGGCGCCGAGCACGATCGCGCCCGTCGACGAGGACGCGCGCGGCTCCCCGGCCGGCCCCTCCCCGGGGGCGCGTTCGCGCTGCGGCATGATGATGATCGCGGCGATGTAGCCGAGCACGAAGATCCCGCCTGTGACGATCGCGAGCACGACGAACGCGGCGCGCACGAGCACCGGGTCGACGTCGAAGTACTCCGCGAGGCCCCCGGCGACGCCGGAGATCATGCGCTCGCGCCGTGAGCGCGTCAGGCGCCGCGGGCGCGGACTCGCCGGCGTGGCGGGAGGCGCCGGCGGCGAGCCGTCGACCGGCGGAGCGCTGCCCGCCGTCTCGTCGGGCGGGTTCGTCATGCGCATCCCCTCACGCGACCATGCTAGCCGCGCGCTCGGCGCCGCCGTCCACCCCCGGAGATCCAGCGGCACCCGGCCCGCCGCCCGCACCGCCCGCATGCGCGCGAGGCGATCGCTCAGTCGCGCTGCCACTCCAGCCAGCCGCCGTGTCCCGGCCCCGAGCCGGCCAGGTCGTAGCGCGCGCCGCGCGCGACATAACCGCCACGCACCGGGTCCTCCGCGAGCAGCAGCGGCGTGTCGAGGTCGATCCACGCGAACCCCCCGAGCCCCGCCGCGAGGTGCGCGGCGAACCCCATCGAGATGCGCGTCTCCACCATGCCGCCGATCATGAGCCCGAGCCCGCCCGCGCGCGCGATCGCCGCGACCTCGAGCGCCCCGACGACCCCGGATTTCGCGAGCTTGATGTTCAACACCTGCGCGAGCCGACCGCTGGCGATGCGAAGGGCGTCGGCCGGGGAGCGGCAGCTCTCGTCGGCGGCGACCGGCACCCTCGCCTCGCGGGCGACGCGCCAGAGCCCCTCCCAGTCGTCGCGCGGGACCGGCTGCTCGAGCAGCGCGGGCTCGATGCCGGCCGCGCGCAGCGCGGCCAGCAGCGCGAGCGTCTGGTCGGCGGTGAACCCCTCGTTCGCGTCGAGCACGAGCGCGCAGCCCGGGTGCGCTTCGCGGATCGCGCGCAGCCGCGCGAGGTCCGCCGCCACGTCCTCCCCCACCTTCGTCTTGATCGTCGCGAAGCCGCGCTCGCGATACTCCGCGGCGAGCCGGCCCGCCTCCTCCGCCTCCCCGAGCGGGATCGTGATGTCGGTCATGATCGAGTCCTCGGCGCCGCCGAAGAAGCGGTAGAGCGGCACCCCCCAGGCGCGCGCGATCGCGTCGATGAGCGCCATCTCGATCCCCGCGCGCACCTCGGGCGCGTCCGGGAGCGCGCGCGCGAGCTCCGCCGCCCGCGCGCGCCAGGCGCCCGCGTCCGCG
>VGNK01000342.1 GCA_016866055.1 Chloroflexota bacterium
CCGCCGGTCGCTGGCTCGCCCCCGCGGACATCGACGCGCTGCTCGCGGCCGCGGGGCTCGCGCTGCCCGCCTCCGCCGTGGTGGCCACGCCCGAGGAGGCTGCGGCCGCCGCCGAGCGCATCGGCTTCCCGGTCGCCGCGAAGGTCGTCTCGGCCGCCGTCGTCCACAAGACCGACGTCGGAGGCGTGGCGCTCGACCTCGCCGGCGCCGAGCAGGTGCGCGCGGCCTGCGCGGGGATGGCCTCGCGCATCCACGCGCTCGAGGGCTTCCTCGTGCAGGCGATGGTGCCGCCGGGGGTCGAGGTGATGGTCGGCAGCACCGCCGACGCCACGTTCGGCCCGCTCGTGGGCTTCGGGCTCGGCGGGACCGCGGTGGAGGTGCTGCGCGACACCGTCTTCCGGCTCACCCCCCTCACCGACGTCGACGCGAACGCGATGGTGCGCGAGATCCGCGGCTTCCCGTTGCTCGACGGGCACCGCGGCGCGCCGCCGGCGGATCTGGCGGCGCTCGAGGAGCTTCTCCAACGCGTGGCCTGGCTCGTCGACGTCGTGCCCGAGATCGCCGAGATGGACCTCAACCCCGTGCGGGTGTTCGAGCGCGGGCGCGGGCTCGCCCTCGTGGACGCCCGCATCGCCCTCCGGGACGCGGAGGACGGCCCGGCTTCGGCCTGAGCCCGAAGATCCCCGCGCGGGACGGACCAGCCGCCCTCGCGCCCGCCCGGGCAGGCGGGGGAACGTGGGGCGTGGCGATCCGGGGCGACGCCGGCGCGTCGGCGCAGGCCGTGTCTCGTCGGGGAGGGCGCTCAGATGGTCCGGCCGTTCACGCTCGCGGACGTCGCGGTCGAAGGCCGCCGCGTCCTCCTGCGCACGGACTACAACGTCGACCTCGAGGACGGCCGCGTGGTCGACGACCTGCGGTTGCGCGCAACGGTGCCCACGCTGCGCGCGCTCTGCGAGCGCGGGGCGCGCACGGTCATCGTCACGCATCGCGGGCGCCCGAAGGGGACGCGCATCGACTCGCTGAGCACGGCGCCCCTGGCACCGCATCTCGCGTCGCTCCTCGGCGTGCCGGTGGCGACCGCGCCCGACTGCGTCGGCGAGTCGGCGGAGGCCGCCGTCGCGGCGCTCGAGCCGCGCGGCCTGCTGCTGCTCGAGAACGTCCGCTTCCACCCCGGCGAGGAGGCGAACGACGAGGCGTTCGCCCGCGCGCTCGCACGGCTCGCCGACGTCGGCGTCGGCGACGGCTTCGGCGTGGTCCATCGTGCGCACGCCTCGGTGGTGGGCGTCGCGCCGTTCGTCGAGGCCGCTGCGATGGGGCTGCTCGTCGAGCGCGAGCTGACGCGTCTCGAGCACATCGCGAGTGCCCCCGAGCACCCCTTCGGGGTCGTGCTCGGCGGGGCGAAGGTCCACGACAAGCTGCCGCTGATCGAGCACCTCCTGCCGCTCGCGGACGTCGTCTGCCTCGGCGGGGCACCGGCGAACGCGGTGCTCACAGCGAGCGGGCTCGACGTCGGCGCCTCGCGCATCGACGGCGACCGCGCGGACGAGGCGCTCGCGGCGGCGTGGCGCATCCTCGCGGCGGCGGACCGCCGCGACGGGCTGCGGCTGATGCTCCCGCTCGACGTGGTCGTCGCGCCGGCGCCCGCCGAGACGCGCGCGGCCCGGGTGGTCGACGTCGCGCACGTGCCCGCCGGCTGGTCGATCGTCGACATCGGCCCGCGGACGGCGAGCAGCTTCCGCGCGGCGCTCGCGGGGGCGCGCACGACCTTCTGGAACGGGCCGATGGGGGTGGTCGAGCGGCCGCCGTTCGACGCGGGCACCCTCGCGGTCGCGAGCGCGCTCGCCGACGTTGGCGGGGAGAGCGTGGTCGGGGGCGGCGAGACCGCCGGCGCCGTCCGCCGGGCCGGGCTCGACGATCGGTTCTGGCACGTCTCGACCGGAGGCGGCGCCGCGCTCGCGCTGGTGAGCGGACAGCCGCTGCCGGGGATC
>VGNK01000343.1 GCA_016866055.1 Chloroflexota bacterium
CCGTGCGCACCGACGCGTTCGCCGCGGGGCCGGGGGTGGCGGCGCTGGTCGGCGCGGTCGCGCTGCAGGTCGGCGCGAACCTCGCGAACGACGTCTCGGACTTCCGTCGCGGCGCGGACAGCGCCGCGCGCATCGGGCCCGCGCGCGTGACCGCGCTCGGGATGCTCAGCGAGCGCGACGTGCTCGCCGGGATGTGGGGCGCGTTCGGGGTGGCGACGCTCGCGGGCGTCTACCTGACGTGGATCGCCGGGTGGGCGGTCGTCGCCGCGGGGCTCGCCTCGGTCGTCGCCGCGATCACGTACACCGGCGGGCCGTGGCCGTTCGGCTACCGCGGGCTCGGGGAGCTCTTCGTCTTCGTGTTCTTCGGGCTCGTCGCGGTCGCCGGGACCACGTTCGTGCAGGCGGGGGTGCTGCTCCGCGACGCGGTCGCTGCGGCGATCCCCGTCGGGTGCACGGTCACCGCGATCCTCGTCGTGAACAACGTACGCGACCTGGAGACCGATCGCGCCGCGGGGAAGCGCACGCTTGCCGTCTACCTGGGGCGACGGCGCGCGCGCGCGCAGTACGTGGGCACGATAATCGCGGCGTACGCCGCGGCGGCGTTGCTCTGGCCGGTCGCGGGGTTCTCGCCGTGGGTGCTGCTTTCGTGGCTCAGTCTCCCACTCGTGCTCGCGCCGGCGCGCGCGGTGCTCACGCGCACCGACGGTCCGCCGCTCAATCTCGCGCTGCGGTCGACGGCGCGGCTGCACTTCGTCTTCGGGGTCCTGCTCGCGGTGGGGGTGTCGATGTGACGACCGAACCGGTGGCGCGCACGCTGCGGTGGCGTCCGTTCCGGCTGCCGATGCGGACGCGGTTCGAGACCGCGTCCGGTGCGCTGGAGGACCGCCGCGGCGTGCTGATCGAGTTGATCGCGGCGGACGGGCGCCGGGGGGTGGGTGAGGCCTCGCCGCTCGCGGACACGGGGCCGGTGAGCGTCGATGGTGTGCTCGCGCTGCTCGACCTGCACGGACCGGTGCTGCTGCGCGCGGGCGCGGGCGGGTCGCTGGGCGAGTGCCCCGCGCCGGCCGCGCTCCGCTGCGCGCTCGACGTCGCGCTGCTCGATCTCGAGGGGCGACGGCGCGGGGTGCCGATCGCCGGCCTGCTGGCTGAGCAGCACGCTCCGTGGGTGGCCGCGAACGCGATCATCGGCGGCGGTCCCCCGGAGGAGGTGGCCCGCCACGGGCTCGAGGCGCTCGCCGCCGGCTACTCGATGCTCAAGCTCAAGGTCGGCATCTCGTCGCTCGAGGAGGACGTGCAGCGCGTCGCCGCGCTCCGCGCCGCCTGCCCGGAGGCGACGATCCGCGTCGACGCGAACTGCGCGTGGGACGAGGAGACGGCGAAGCAGGCCATCGTTGACCTCTACCCGCACCGCATCGAGCTGCTGGAGCAGCCGGTCGCCGCCGGCGACGTGGCGGCGCTCGCCCGCGTGCGCCAGTACGCCTCCACCCGCATCGCCGCCGACGAGGCGCTCGCCGACCCGGCGCACGCCGAGCAGGTGCTGCGGCTGAGGGCCGCCGACTTGCTCGTGCTCAAGCCGATGGTCGTCGGCGGCCTGCGTCCGGCGCTCACGCTGGCTCACCGCGCGGCCGCGGTCGGGATCGGCGCGTTCGTGACGACCACCTACGACTCGTCCATCGGGATCGCGGCCTCCCTACACCTGGCGGCGGCGGTGCCGTTCGACGCCGCGCACGGGCTCGGCACCGGCGAGCACCTCGCCGCCGACGTGACGCACCGGACGCTGCTGCCGCGTGCGGGCCGGCTGGCGCTGCCCCTCGGCCCCGGTCTGGGCGTCGACTACGACGATGCGGCCCTCGATGCGGTGGCGATGGCCCCGTGGCGCGAGGTGCGCGCCTGACGCCGGCCGCCGCGCCTCTCCCCGACTGGGTGGCGCTGCGCGCGCGCACGCACGC
>VGNK01000344.1 GCA_016866055.1 Chloroflexota bacterium
ATCCCCCGCATGACCGACCCTCCTGCGCTCCTCGACGGCCTCCGCGTGCTCGACCTCGCCACGCCGCGCGCTGAGTACGCGGGCCGCGTGCTCGCCGACCTCGGCGCGGAGGTGCTCAAGGTCGAGCCCCCCGGCGGCGCGGAGGCGCGCCGCCTGCCGCCCTTCGACGAGCGCCCCGGCCACGAGGGGCGCTCGCTCGCGTGGGCCGCGCTCGCGCTCGGCAAGCGCTCGGTCGTGATCGATCTCGACGCCGAGGCGGGGCGCGAGCGCCTGCGCGCGCTCGCCGCGCGCGCCGACGTGCTCCTCGAGTCGCACGACCCCGGCTGGATGGCCGCGCGCGGCCTCGGCTTCGAGGCGCTCGCCGCGGTCAACCTCGCGCTCGTCTACGTCTCGGTCGCGCCGTTCGGGCAGGCCGGACCGAAGTCGGCGTGGCCGGCGACCGACCTCACGCTCGAGGCTGCGTGCGGGCGGATGTCGATCCAGGGTGACCTCGACCGGGTTCCGGTGCCGGTCGGCTACCCGCAGGCCGCCTTCCACGCGGGCGCGCAGGCCGCCGCCGACGCGCTGATCGCGCTCAACGAGCGCGCGCTCTCAGGGCGCGGGCAGCACCTCGACACCTCGATCCAGGCGGTCATGGTGTGGACGCTGATGGACGGGACCGGCTACCCCACGAGCCAGGGCGCCGACCCGCCCGGCGGCGGCGAGGACCGCGCACACGCCGGCCCCGGCGGCCGCACCGCCGCGCCGATCCGCTGTCGCGACGGCTGGGTGATCGCGACGGTCCAGCCGATGCAGCTCGGCGCGATGATGCCCGGCGTGATCGCCGGCCTCGGCGCCGACGCGACCGCGGAGGTCGCGGGGGCCGACTGGGCGGCGTTCGCGCGCATGCTCGAGCGCGGGGTCGTGGAGCCAAACGAGTACCGGCTCGCGGTCGGCGCGCTCTCGCAGCTCGTCGCGACGCGCACGAAGGCCGAGCTGATCGCGTGGGCCGCGCAGCACGACGTGCAGCTCGCGCCGGTGAACACCGCGCGCGACCTGCTCGGCGACGAGCAACTCGCCGCGCGCGGCTACTGGCGCGAGGTCGGCGACCTCACGCACGCGGGCCCGCCGGCGCTGCTGTCGCGCACCCTGATCCGCTACGCGCGCGCGGCGCCGGCGCTCGGCGAGGGCGAGGAGGTCGCGGCGCGCTGGCTGGCGGGGGATCGTCCACCGTTCGCCCCCGATCCGTTCGCCCTGAGCCGGTCGACGGGCGCGGGGGGACCGGGCGAGGCAAGCAACGCACGGACCGGGCCCGCGCCGTCGATCCCCTTCCCGTTCGCGGCGAGCGCGTCCTCCGGTCCGTCCGCCCCGAGCGCGTCGAAGCGCGAAGGCGGAGGAGACCCCGACCGCCTCGGTGAGGCGTTCGCGGGGCTGCGCGTCGCGGACTTCTCGTGGGTCGCGGCGGGGCCGATCGTCGTGAAGGCGCTGGCCGATCACGGCGCCACGGTCGTGCGGGTGGAGTCGGCGACGCGCCTCGACCTGCTGCGCCGGCTCCCGCCCTTCAAGGACGGCGTCCCCGGGCCGAACCGCGCCTACTGGTACAACAACGTTAACACCTCGAAACTCGGGCTCGCGCTCGACCTCTCGACCGCAGAGGGGCGCGGCGTCGCGCGGCGACTGGTCGACTGGGCCGACGTCGTCGTCGAGAGCTTCACGCCGGGGACGATGGCGCGCTTCGGGCTCGGCTACGGGGCCGTGAGCCACGAGCGCCCCGACCTCATCATGCTGAGCACCTGCCTGCTCGGGCAGACGGGGCCGCGCGCCACGTACGCCGGATACGGATCGCACGGCGCCGCGATCGCCGGGCTGCACGCGATCACCGGCTGGCCCGACCGCCCGCCCACCGGGCCCGCGGGCCCGTACACCGACGTCGTCGCGCCGCGGCTCGCGGTGCCGCTG
>VGNK01000345.1 GCA_016866055.1 Chloroflexota bacterium
GCGCGCGCGGCCGCCCCGCGCCGGCGACCCCGAAACGTGATCGAAACAAGCGCGCAACCCTCGAGAAACACCCATCGCCGATCCTCGCGACGGTTCCGCCGACCGCGTCACCAAGGCGCAGGCGGACGCGTCAGGGAGGAACGAGGAAGATGGACACCGGGGATACCGCCTGGATCCTGACGAGCGCCGCGCTCGTCCTCTTCATGACCCCGGGTCTCGCGCTCTTCTACGGCGGCATGGTCCGCTCGAAGAACGTGCTGGCCATGCTCATGAAGAACTACGTCGCGATCGGCGTCGTGACGATCACCTGGGTCACCGTCGGCTTCTCGCTCGCCTTCAGCGGCGACGTCGGGGGCGTGATCGGCGACCTCAACCTGTGGGGGCTGCGGGACATCGGGCTCGAGAACACGCTGTTCGAGCACACGGTGCCCGACTCCGCCTTCGCAATGTTCCAGTTCATGTTCGCGATCATCACCCCCGCGCTGATCGCCGGCGCCGTCGCCGAGCGCATCAAGTTCAGCGCGTGGGCAATCTTCATCGCCGTGTGGTCCATCCTCGTCTACGCGCCGCTGGCGCACTGGGTCTGGGGCGGCGGCTTCATCGGCGCCGACCTGCAGGCGATCGACTTCGCCGGCGGGCTCGTGGTGCACATCAACGCCGGCATCGCCGCGCTCGCGCTCGTGATCGCGCTCGGGCCGCGCATTGGGTTCCGGCGCGAGGTGATCCGCCCGCACTCGCTCCCGCTCACGGTGCTCGGCGCGGGCATGCTCTGGTTCGGCTGGTTCGGGTTCAACGCCGGCTCCGCGCTCGGCGCGAGCGGCGCCGCCGCGAACGCCTTCCTCACCACGCAGATCGCCGCCGCCGTGGCCGCCACCTGCTGGGTGATCGCGGAGGCCGTCACGCACGGCAAGCCGACCACCCTCGGCTTCGCCTCCGGCGCCGTCGCCGGGCTCGTCGCGATCACCCCGGCGTCCGGCTTCGTGGGCCCGCTCTCAGCGGTCGTGATCGGCGCGGCCGCCGGCTTCCTCTGCTTCTGGGCGCTGCGCCTCAAGTTCCGCTTCAACTTCGACGACTCGCTCGACGTCGTCGCCGTCCACCTCGTCGGCGGCATCATCGGCGCGGTGCTGCTGGGCCTCTTCGCCGAGGAGCGCATCGGCGGCGTCAACGGGCTCTTCTTCGGCGCGCCCGAGCAACTCCTGCGCCAGATCGCCTCGGTGGTGATCACCATGGTCTTCTCGTTCGTCGTGTCGTACGTGATCGCGCTTATCCTGAAGGCCACGATCGGCCTCCGCGTCAGCGAGCAGGAGGAGCGCTCCGGCCTCGACCTCTCCCTGCACGAAGAGCAGGGCTGGGTCCTCGCCGACTAGACGCGTCGCAGATCCGAAGCAGAGGACGGTTCGATGAAACTGATTGTCGCTTACATCAACCCCTTCAAACTCGACGAGATCCGCGACGCGCTGAAGGAGACGGGGGTCACCGGGCTCTCCGCGGGGAACGTCCAGGGCTTCGGCCGGCAGGCGGGCCACACGGAGACCTACCGCGGCGCCGAGTACGAGGTGGACTTCGTCCCGAAGGTGCGCATCGAGGTGCTCGTCGACGACACGCTGGCCCCGAACGTGATCTCGACGATCGAGCAGACGGCGCGCACGGGCTCGATCGGGGACGGGAAGATCGCGGTGCTGCCCGTGGAGGACGTGATCCGCATCCGCACGGGTGAGCGAGGGCGCGACGCCCTCTAGCCAGCCACAGCCGCGCCACGCACGCAGGGGCGCCCGCCCGGAACGGGCGGGCGCCCCTGCGCCTCGTTCGGGGTCGCCACGATGACGACCGTCCACCCGGCGCTCGCCGCGTTCATGGCGGCCCGCGCCGACCGCTCGCCGCGGCCGGTCGCATCGGCCGGCCGCGCCGCCTGCGC
>VGNK01000346.1 GCA_016866055.1 Chloroflexota bacterium
CCTGCGCGCGCCCCGCGCGCAGCGCCGCCAGCGCCCGATCGCGCGCGCGTCGGAGCCCCGCGATGCGCCCGATGCCGGAGCGCTCGAAGTCCATCGTCGCCGCGTTCACGTACCAGCCGCGGTTCTCGCCGCCGACGATCTGGCTCGCCGGCACGCGCACGCTCTCGAGGAAGATCTCGTTGAAGTGGTGGCGGCCCTGCATGTCGATCAGCGGGACCACGCGCACGCCGGGCGCGCGCAGCGGCACGATGAACATCGAGATGCCGCGGTGCTTCGGCGCCTCCGGGTCGGTGCGCACGACCGTCCAGAGGTAGTCCGAGAAGTGCGCACCGCTCGTGAAGCGCTTGCGGCCGCTGATCTCCCAGTCGTCGCCCTGGCGCACCGCCTCGGTCTGCACCGAGGCGAGGTCCGAGCCGGCGTTCGGCTCGGAGAGCCCCATCGCGAACGAGATCTCCGCCTTCGCGATGCGCGGCAGGTACTCGCGCTTCTGCTCGTCGCTGCCGAACAGCATGATCGACGGGCCCACCTGCTGGACCGCGCGCCGGTGATGCTCCTGCGGCGCGCCGGCGTACGCCATCTCCTCCATGTAGATCATCTGCTCGACGTAGCCGCGGCTCTGCCCGCCGTACTCCTCCGGCCAGGCGACCGCCAGCCAGCCGCGCTCGGCGGCGGCCCGGCTGAACTCGGGGGACCACCCGGGCTCGCGGTTCGCGCGCTGCGCCTCCCAGAACGCGGGCGTGAGCGTCTCGTCGAGAAAGCGCCGCACCTCGGCGCGGAAGGCGTCCTGATTGGCGGTGAAGCGGAAGTCCATCACCCCTCCTCCCGGGCGCTCGCGGAGTCTAGCGGGCCCGGTCGAACCGATGCCGCCGCCGGGCCCCACCGGCGTCGTGCAGTGCAGTGCCGCCCTCGCAGCAGAGCGCCCGGCGGGGCGGGCCACGCCTCAGGGCCGCGGCGTGCCGTCCTCGAGATAGAGCGTCGCGCCGCTCACGCGGGCCGCGGCGCAGCGCACCGCCCGCCGCGCCAGGTTCGGCGCCACGAGCCCCGCGACCTCGTCGACGGCGACCCAGCGGCACTCGCTCAGCTCCGCCGGGTCGAGCCGGAGCGCGGCGATGCGCGCCGCGTCGAACTCGCCCCCGTCGAAGATGAAGTGGAGGCCCTCGCCGTAGCGCGGCCCCGTGCGGTAGTCGACGCCGAGCAGTCGGCCGACGGGCACCGCGACGCCGAGCTCCTCGCGCAGTTCGCGCTCGCACGCCGCGCGCGGCGACTCGCCCTCCTCGACGAGTCCGCCCGGGATCTCCCACAGCGCCTTGTACGTCGGGTTCACGAGCAGGAGCCGCCCCTGCGAGAAGCACAGCGCACCGGCGCTCATGTACTTGCGCGCGGGGGTGAACTCGGCCATCTCCTGCCTCCGCGCGGAGCCTACGATCCCGCGCGCCGCGCTGCGCGCGGGCGATCGCGCGCGCCATCGCCGGTCGAGCGCCCGCCGCGAGCGCGAGCGATGAGGCACGCCGTGAACGCCGTGAACCCCCACCTCACGCACCTCTTCATGGACGCCGGCTCGCTCGCGGCGGCGCGGCGCCTCTGGGTCGATCTGCTCGGGCTCGAGCTGCTCGAGGACCGCGGCGCGTACATCCGCGTCGGCGGAGGCGGCGGCTTCGCGATCGGGATCGAGGAGGCGCGGACGCCCGGCGAGGCGCACGGCCAGGGACCCGAGATCACGATGCGCGTGCCGGACGTCGACGCGCTCGTGGAGCGCCTGCGCGGCGCGGGCGTCGAGATCGTGAGCGCGCCGGCCGAGCAGCCGTGGGGCGCGCGGCACGCCTGGCTGTGCGACCCCGACGGACGGCTCACGTCGATCTACTCGTCGGAGCGCTCGATCATGTGAGTTCCCGCTCCGCGGCCCTCCGCT
>VGNK01000347.1 GCA_016866055.1 Chloroflexota bacterium
CGGGGCGCGCGAGCAGGTCGCTGCGGACCGGGGGCGGGTGCAGGGTGGTCTCGAGGACGAGGACGGGCATGGTCGGCGCCGTGGTGCCCCGCTTCGCCGGCAGCCCGGCCGTGCCACGATCGCCCCGCTGCCGCGAACGCCGGAAGCGCGCTAGGCTGCCGTCGCGCGCGGCCGCGAGCCGCGCGCGGTGAGGCGAGCGCGGACGCCGAGCGTGCGGCGCGGAGCGAGGAGCGAAGGTGGGGGCGATGAAGAAGGTGGCGGTGGGGCTCCCGGGCATCGCGCGCGCGGTGAACGTCGAGGAGCGCTACGAGTACGAGATGGAGGGCCTGCGCGGCGTCGCAGAGATCCTGGAGATCGACGCCCCCAGCGGCGCCGACTTCGCGCGCGGCGCCGCCGACGCGGACGCCGTGATCACGTCGTGGGGCATCCGCATCACCGCCGACGTGATCGCCGGACTCAAGCGCTGCCAGGTGATCGGCGTGGGAAGCGTGGGCGTCGACATGGTCGACGTCGACGCCGCGACCCGCGCCGGCATCGTCGTGACCAACGTCCCCGACGTCTTCATCGAGGAGGTCGCCGATCACACGATGATGTTGGTGCTCGCGGCGGCGCGCCGCGTGACCGAGATGGACGAGATGGTGCGCGGCGGGCGCTGGTTCGAGGGGCGGCCGCTGCTCAGCACGATGCCGCGGTTCTGGGGGCAGACGCTCGGGCTGCTCTCGTTCGGGAACGTCGCCACCGCGGTTGCGCGGCGCGCGCAGCCGTTCGGCTTCCGCGTGATCGCGCACGACCCCTACGTGACCGAGCTGAAGATGACCGCCGAGGGCGTCGAGCCGGTCTCGCTCGGCGAGCTGCTCGCGCGCTCCGACTACCTGTCGATCCACCCGCCGCACAACGCCGAGACGCACCACATGATCGGCGAGCGCGAGTTCGCGCAGATGAAGCAGGGCGTCGTGTTCGTGAACTGCGGCCGCGGCGGCGCGGTCGACGAGGAGGCGCTGATCCGCGCGCTCGATTCCGGGCACGTGGGGTCGGCGGGGCTCGACGTGCTCGAACAGGAGCCGCCGGACCCGGAGAACCCGCTGCTCTCGATGAAGAACGTGATCCTCACGCCTCACGTGGCCTCGGCGACGTCGCGCATGCGCCCGGAGGCGCGCCGGCGCGTGGGCCGCGAGGTGGCGCTCGTGCTGAGCGGACGCTGGCCGATGAGCGCGGTGAACCCCTCGGTGCTGCCGCGCGTGGACCTGGAGCGCTGGCAGCCGTTCCCGATGGAGCGCGGCCCGAACCGCTAAACCTCCCCTAGCAGGCCGTGCGGTAGTGGTGGCTGCGGTGCCCAGGCGGCACGCGCTGGGCGCAGTCGCTCTCCGCGTACGCGTCCACGTGCTCGGAGTAGTCCATCCACAGCGCCCCGTCGGGGTCGAAGTCGCGGCGCATCGCGCGGACGGCGGCGCGACGCGCCACGCGCTCCGTGCGGCGGACCGCGTCGAGGTCGAGCGCGCTCGTCCATTCGAGCCGCGGAGCGGCGAGCGCCCACGCGTGCTCGCCGGCCTCGGTGCGCACGAGCACCGTGGTGAGGCCGTCCGGGCTGCGTAGGTTGCCCACCGAGATGTTGGCGAGCCGCCCGGTGAAGTCCGCGCACTCGTCGCAGCCGCGCGGCGCCGCCGCGCGGAAGTCGCCGACCGGCGCCTCGAGCAGCACGGCGCCCGCGGCGTCCGCACAGACGAGCCGCCCGGCGCTCACGTCGACGCGCGCGAGCCGCGCGAGATCGACCCCCGCGGCGGTGAGCATCGCCCCGAGCCGCGGCCCGTCGAAGCTGCGCGTGCAGAAGAGCGCGACCGTGAGCGCGACCGCGTCCGCGGCCTTCACGGTCGCG
>VGNK01000348.1 GCA_016866055.1 Chloroflexota bacterium
CCCGCCGCCGCGCTCGTCGATCGCGGCGCGCACCGCGGCCTCCACGTCGCCGGCCTGCGCCCCCACGCCGGGCATCAGCATCGGCAGGCCCGGGCACAACGCGCGGATCCGCCGCGCCTCCTCGGGATAGGTCGCCCCGACCACCACGCCGACGTTCCCGCGCTCGCGGTTCCACTCCGCGGCCAGCCCCGCCACGTGCTCGTAGAGCGGCCGCGGCGGTCCGCCGGACGCGGGCAGCACGCTCAGGTCCTGCAGGTCGCGCGCGCCGGCGTTCGACGTTCGCGCCAGCAGGAATGCCGTACGGTCGGCGTACGCCAGGTGCGGCTCCACGGCGTCGCGGCCGAGGTACGGGTTCACCGTCATCGCGTCGACGCCGAGCGACTCGTACGCCGCGCGCGCGTAGAACGTCGCGGTGTGCCCGATGTCGCCCCGCTTCGCGTCGAGCAGCACGGGGATCCCGTCCGGGATGCGCCCGATCAGCCCCCGGAGGCGGTCGAGGCCCGCGCCGAGGTCCGGCTCGTAGAACGCGATGTTCGGCTTGAAACAGCAGACGAGGTCGGCGGTCGCCTCGACGATCGCGGCGAGGAACTCGCCGGGGTCGACGCCGGCCGGCGTCTGCGCGGGGTCGGGGTCGAGCCCGACGCAGAGCAGCGAGCGGTTCCGCGCGGCGGCCGCCTCGAACTTCGCCTGGAAGCGCGTCGGGGCGTGGGTGGCGTCGGCGTGGGTCATCGGCGGGCTCCCTCGCGGTTCTGGCCGACGGGGGCGGGCGCGGGCTCCAGGACGAGCGGCGGGAGCGCCACACCGGCGGCGCGCAGCCGCTCGAGCGTCGCGGCGAATGCGGCCGCCCCGCCCGTCGCGCTCCAGCGTACGCCGGCGGGCGCGCCGCCCGCGCCCGGGTCCGCGCCGGCCGCTGTGAGCAGCGAGAGCGCCCGGCGTGCGACCGGCTCCGCCGCATCGATCAGCTCGACCTCCGGCGGCACGAGCCGCGCCAGCGTCGCGCGCAGGAAGCCGTAGTGCGTGCACCCGAGCGCGATCGCGTCGATCCCGTCGCGCAGCGGCACGGCAAGCGCCTCGCGCAGCATCGTCTGCACGCGAGGCCCCGTCACCTCTCCCGCTTCGACGAGGTCGGCGAGGCCGGGCATCGGCAGCACCGCGACCTCCGCGCCGACGCCGTGATCGTCGCGCAGTCGCGCGAGCCGCCCGCTCGCGCTCGTGCCGGGCGTCGCGAGCACCGCGACGCGCCGGCTGCGGCTGCGCTCCACCGCGGGCTTGAGCGGCGGCTCCATGCCGACGATCGGCAGCGCGAAGCGCGCGCGGAGCATCTCGAGCGCCGCCGACGACGCGGTGTTGCAGGCGACCACGAGCAGCGCCGCCCCCTCGTCGACGAGCTGCTGCGCGAGCGCCAGCGCGCGCGCGGCGATCTCGGCGGGCGCGCGGTCGCCGTAGGGGAAGTACGCGGTGTCGGCGAGGTAGCGGATGGGGAGCGCGGGGCGCATGTGATGGAGCGCGCCGGCGACGGAGAGCCCGCCGACGCCGGAGTCGAAGATGCCGACCGTGGCGTGCATCGCGCCTCCGCGGGGCCCCGCCCGCCGCCGCGGATCGAATCTACGGGCGAGGGTGGGGGCGGGCAACCCGAGCGAACGACCGCGCCCTCGCGCGGCGCGCCGGCGCGTGCGGCGCGGCTCCAGCGGCGGACGCGGGCTAGACTCCGCGGCGTGCGCGTCGACGTCGCCCTGCTGCCACCGGCGGTCTCCCCCACGGGCGAGATCTGTCTCGTCGTCGATGTGCTGCGAGCGACCTCGGTCATGGCGGTGCTCTTCGGGCGCGGGCTCGCCGCGCTCACGCCGGCCGCAACCGTGGAGGAGGG
>VGNK01000349.1 GCA_016866055.1 Chloroflexota bacterium
CGGTCGAGCCGGTGGCGCCGTCCGCGGAGCACCTGGCGCTCGCGGAGCGGCTGCCGGCCGGGCTCCGCCTCGGTACGTCGTCGTGGTCGTTCCCCGGCTGGAGGGACATCGTCTACGGCGCGGGTGCGACGCAGGCCCGGCTCGCGCGCTCGGGCCTCGCCGCCTACGCGCGCCACCCGCTGCTGCGCACCGTCGGCCTCGACCGCACGTACTACGCGGCCCTGCGCCCCGAAGACTATGCAGCCTACGCAGCCCAGGTGCCGCCCGGCTTCCGCTTCCTCGTCAAGGCCCCCGAGGCGCTGACGATCGCGCGCTACCCGACGCACGAGCGCTACGGTGCGCGGCAAGGGACGGACAACGCGACCTTCCTAGACGCATCGTGGGCCGAGGACACGCTCGTCGGCCCCGCGTGCGCGGGGCTCGGCGATGCGCTCGGCGTGATCCTCTTCCAGATGCCGCCGCAGCCCGCGTGGGCGCTCGGCGGGCGCAAGCGCTTCGCGGAACGCCTATCGCGCTTCCTCTGCGCACTGCCGGCGGGACCCGTGTACGCCGTCGAGCTGCGCACCGAGCAGCTCCTCGGTGAAGCCTACGCGCAGGCGCTCGCGAGCGCCGGCGCCGTCCACTGCTTCAACGTCCACCCGACGATGCCGGACGTGGCGCTGCAGGCCGCGACGATCGACCCGTCGCGCGCGCCGGCGCTGGTCGTTCGCTGGATGCTCGGCGGCGACCAGCGGTACGAGGCGGCGCGCGAGCGCTACCGCCCGTTCGACGCGCTGGTCGACGAGGACCCGGGCGCGCGCGTGGTGATCGCCGATCTCTGCGCGGATGCCGTGCGGCGCGGGCGCCCGGCCTACTGCGTGATCAACAACAAGGCCGAGGGCTCGGCACCGCTGTCGGCGTTCAAGCTCGCGGCGGCGATCGTCGAGCACCTGCTCTGACGCCCGACGGCAGCACGCCGTCGGGTGCGGTTGCGAGGATCGCGTCCTCGAAGGCGCGCTGCGCGTCCTCGCGCACCTCGTCGTGCGCCGGCGAGCGCAGGGCGGCGAGCCCGTTCGCGGCCACCCACGACGTGCCGTCGGGTGCGCGGAGCCAGCAGCCGCGATAGCCGACGCCGCCGCCAGCCGGGTGGACGCGCGCGCTCGGCGGCAGCGCGCGGAAGACCTCGATCACGACGCGCGCACGCGCCGCCGCGACGCTCCACGACGGGTCGACGCGGCCCGAGTACAGCCGCGCGCCTGCGGCCCACGACGCGTCGCCCTGCCCGCCCCCGACCGTCACCGGTTCACGCGATCTTCACGTGCCCGTGCTGCACGACGAAGAAGCCCACGAGCGTCGCGTAGTCCGCGCGGTCCGCGGTGCGCGGATCGACGATCGGCTGCCCCGCGTTGTCGACGTCGGTGATCGGATCGGGGCCGGGCTTGTGCGTCCACAGTCCGCTTCTCTGCTTGCGGTACCAGTGGAAGTCCCACTGGCTGACGAAGCAGGCGACCAGGTGTCCCTTCCCCGGGCAGCGGTTGCGCGCCGGAGCGTCTTCGAGCGCGTCCGCGAGCGCGGCGGCGCGCACGTCCGCCGGGGCCATCGATGCGAACATCGCGGCGGCGGCGCGCCCCGGCTGCGCGCAGGTGTCGGTGCGGATGTTGGCCGCGTAGTTGTAGCAGTTGTTGCCGAGCTGGATCGCGCCGCCGTCGTTCCACCACGCCGGCTCCCAGCGCGGCGCGCACCTGCACCGCTCGGGCAGCTCCGCGGCCGTGGCGGAGGTACGGGCGCGTGCGCGCGCGGGCGGAACGGGGGGCACGGCGCTCTGCACGGCGTCGGCCAGCTGCTCGAGGAGCCGCACGTCCGGCGCCGCGTCGCGCAGCCGG
>VGNK01000350.1 GCA_016866055.1 Chloroflexota bacterium
CGGCTCCGCCGCGTGGGGCGAGGGGGCGCGTGCCCCCTCGGGCGACAACCCCCCGCGCGGCTCCGCCGCGTGGGGCGAGGGGGCGCGTGCCCCCTCGGGCGACAACCCCCCGCGCGGCTCCGCCGCGTGGGGCGAGGGGGCGCGTGCCCCCTCGGTAAAACATGCTCCGAAACATCTACCACCTCGCGCTGAAGGAGTTCCTGCACCTCGTGCGGGACCGGCGCACGCTCGCCTTCCTGATCCTCATGCCGTCGGTGCTGACGGTGATCTTCGGCTACGCGATCGGCAGCCCGCGCGTGACCGGCATCCCGACGCGCATCGTCGACCTCGACGGAGGACGCATCACCGAGGAGTACGAGGAGGCGCTGAACGGCTCGGTTACCTTCCGACCGGAGGTGGTCCGGGAGGCGACCGACGACGACGTCGCGGCGGCCGAGGAGGCGCTGCGCCGCGACGACATCAGCGCCTTCGTCGTGATCCCGAAGGGCCTGAGCGACACCGTCGAGGACGGTGGGTCCGGCACCGTTCGCGCCGTGGTCGACGCGTCGGACACGTTCACCGCGCCGTCGGTGCTGCGCGAGCTCGGCAGCACGACCGTGCAGCAGAACGCGTTCCTCGCGGCCGAGCGCGCGCGCCGCGAAGGCCGCGCCGACAGCGTCGAAGACGGCCTCCGCAAGGTGGCGCCGATCGAGCTCGCGACCGAGATGCGCTTCAACCCCGAGCTCAAGAGCCAGAACTTCGTCATGCCGGGCGTGATCGGGCTCATCCTGCAGATCCTGACCGTCATCGTCATGGCGACGTCGATCGCGCGCGAGCGCGAGCGCGGCACGATGGAGCAGCTGGCGGTGACGCCGCTCACACCGCCCGAGATCTTCATCGGTAAGCTGCTGCCCTACTTCTTCCTGGCGCTGCTCGACACGGTCAACGTCATGCTGCTCGCTTGGTTGCTGTTCGGCGTCGCCCTGCAGGGCCACTTCGTCGTCGTCGCCGCGCTGGTGGTGACGTTCATCCTGGGCTCACTCGGCATCGGCCAGCTCATCTCCGTCGTGTCGCGCAACCAGAGCCAGGCGGTACAGCTCGCGGTGTTCTACATCCTGCCGGCGTTCGTGCTGTCGGGGGCGTTCACGCCGATCGAGACCCAGCCCGAGGCGGTGCGGCCGATCGCGTACGCCTTCCCGCTCACCTACTTCTGCCACGGCTTCCGGGCGGCGCTGCTCCGCCAGGCGACGCTGCACGACGTGCGCTGGGACCTGGCCGCGATGCTCGCCTTCGTGCTGCTGACCTTCGGCCTGTCGGTCCTGCTGCTGCGCGCACGCCCCGACGCGCGCTGAAGCGCGCCCCCTTTCTCGGGGCCCGTCACCCCTGCTAGGCGGACGCCATGCAGATCGACGCGCGCCCCGACTTCCTCCGCGTACGACCGCACGGCGAGCCCGGCGAGAGCCTCGACTTCCACTGGTTCTGGCTGCGCCACAACTGCGACTGCTGCCGCCACCCGCAGACGCGCGAGCGGACCTTGTGCTCGTCGAGCGTACCGCTCGACCGCCGCCCGCTGCGCGTCGCCGCTTCGGCGGCCGGAGACGCGGTCGAGATCGACTGGGACGAGCCGGGCGGACACGCGAGCCGCTATCCACTCGCCTGGCTCGAGCGGCACGCATACGCCCGCGGACACGCCCCGGTGCCACCGCCGCCGGGCGACGCGGGCGTCCTGGAACGGCGCCTCGCGACACCCACCCCCGCCGGCGTCGCGCGCCTGCGCGAGCTGTGCATGGCGCCGCTCGCCGAGCACGGCGCCGTGGTCGTGCGCGGCGCCGGCGACGACACCGAGCGCCTGATCGACGCGCTGGCGGG
>VGNK01000351.1 GCA_016866055.1 Chloroflexota bacterium
TCCGCCCCGCCGGCGCCGCGCGCGCCGCGGCCGCGCTACCGCGTGCGGCGTATCGGCAACCGCCCCGGCGGGCGGATCGCCGAGGACGACGCGCTGATCGCCGCGGTGGAGCGGGCGCGCTCGGCGAGCGGGCTCGCCACGGGCCGGCACACCTCCGGCAGCACCGACGCCAACTACCCGATGTCGCTCGGGATCCCCGCGACGTGCGTCGGGGTGACGACGGGCGGAGAGTCGCACACCGAGCGCGAGTGGATGCGCACGGCGCCGATGCGCCGCGGCGTGCCGTACCTCGGGCGCGCGATCGCGGCGGCGGCGCGGCTGGCGCGACCGTGACACGCCCGCGGGGCGAAGCGCGCGGCGGCGCGGGGGCCTCGACCGCCGAGATCCCGGTCCGGCGCCGGACCGTCTGCCCGGCCTGTCGCGAGGTGATCGCGACGGGCGGCGTCCGCTGCCCCCGCTGCTTCGTCGCGCTCGACCGCTTCGCACCGCTGCCCCAGGAGGAGGTCAGCGCCCGCATCGCGGAGCACGACCGCCGCGCGGCCGCGGGCGAGCGGGCGTGGCTCACGCGCCGCAACGCGCTGATCGCGGCAGCGGCGCTCGTCGCGCTCTTCATCGCCTACCGCGCCTGGGACGCCTGGCTGCGGCCGCCGCCGACCGTGCCGCTCGCCTCCCAGCGATCGCTCGCGGTGCCGCCCTTGCCGGACGCGTGGCCGCTCGCCCACGGCGACCTCGGCTCGACGCGCGCGACGAGCGCGCGCCCGCGCATCGACGGCGCGCCCGTGTGGTCGCGGGCGCTCGGCGCCGGGCCGAGCGCGCCGATCGTGACCGACGGGACGGTCGTGCTCGCGCCGCTCGCCGACGGGCGGCTGCGCGCGCTCTCGGCCGCCGACGGCACCCCGCTCTGGGAGGAGCGCTTCCCGAACCCGCTCTGGGCCTCGCCGACGCTGGCGGGCGGGCTCGTCGTCGTCACCGAGCGAAGCGGCCGCGTCGCCGGCTACGACGCGCGCACTGGGGCGCTGCGCTGGGCGGCGCAGACGCAGAACCTGATCGCGGCGCCGGCGCTCGTGACCGACGGCGTCGCGTACGTCTACGGGCAGGGCGGGCTGACGGCGTTCGACGCGGCCACCGGCGCCGAGCTCTGGAGCCGCGAGATCGCGACGCCGTGGGCCTTCGTCTCGCCGGCGCTCGACGGCGATCACGTCGTCGTCACGACGAACGACCGCCTCCTCGTCTTCAACCGGCATAGCGGCGAGCAGGGGTACTGGTACGAGTTCGTGCGCGCGCAGCCGTTTGGCGCGATCCTGGACGACGGGGTCGCCTTCGGCGCCTCGTGGCGGTTCGCGGGCGCGTTCGACGTGACGTCGCGCCGGCCCTGGTGGGAGGGCTGGCGTGTCGTCTGGTTCCAGCTCGCGCGCCAGGGCTGGCTGCCGCTGCCCCCAGACCCGCCCGCGCGCTGGGTGGTGCACCGCCCGCTGACCGCGAGCCGGCAGGCGATCCCGACCGGGCTCCCGCCGGCGCTCGGCCCGACCGCGCTCTACCTCGCGACCGCGGAGGGCGAGGTGCGCGCCGTGGCGCGAGCGAGCGGCGAGACGCTCTGGCGGCAGCAGGTGGGGCCGATCTCGGGCAGCCCCACGCTCACCCCCGACGGGCTGGTCGTCGTGCAGCCGGGGCGGCTTCTGCTGCTCGACGCCGCGACCGGGGCGGGCGCCGGCGAGCGGGCGTTCCCCGACGAGACGCTCGTCGGGGCCGTCGTCACGAGCGCGACGACCTACGTCACCACCGCGTCCGGCCGGCTGATCGCGCTGCGCTGAGGGCGGGCCGCGCGGCCTGCGCGCCGCGGCTGCGCGC
>VGNK01000352.1 GCA_016866055.1 Chloroflexota bacterium
GCGACCGCGCGCGGACCGGTGCCGCCGGCGACCTCGCGCGCCGCGAGCGCGGCGTCGACGTCGAGCCGCAGCACCTCTTCGCCGAACGCGGGATGCGCCGCGCGCCACTCCTCGAGCTTCAGCGCCTCGAACGTCCTCCCCTCGCGCTCGCAGCGCGCGACGAGCGCCCCCACCGCCTCGTGCGCCTCGCGGAACGGCACCCCGCGCTTCGCCAGGTGGTCGGCGACGTCGGTCGCGAGTGCGAAGTTCGCCACCGCCGCCGCTCGCATCCGCTCGCGGTCGAACGCGAACGTCGGCACCATCGCCGCCACCACGCGCAGCGTCACGAGCAGCGTGTCGGCGCTATCGAAGAGCGACTCCTTGTCCTCCTGGTTGTCCTTGTTGTAGGCGAGCGCCTGGCCCTTGAGCATCGTCAGCGACTGCACGAGGTTCCCGATCACGCGGGCGCTCTTGCCGCGCGCCAGCTCCGCGACGTCGGGGTTCTTCTTCTGCGGCATGATGCTCGAGCCCGTCGCGAAGGCGTCCGCGAGGCGGAGGTATCCGAACTCCGCCGTCGCCCAGAGGATCACCTCCTCGGCGAGCCGCGACAGGTGCACCATCGTGAGCGCCGCCGCAGCGTGGAACTCGACGACGAAGTCGCGATCCGAGACCGCGTCGAGCGAGTTCTCCGCGATCCCGGCGAACCCGAGCTCGAGCGCCACCGCCTCGCGGTCGATGGGGTACGTCACCCCGGCGAGCGCGCCGGCGCCGAGCGGGAGCACGTTCGCCCGCGCGCGCGTCTCGGCGAAGCGCGCGGTATCGCGCTCGAACATCGATTGGTACGCGAGCAGGTGGTGGGCGAGCAGCACCGGCTGCGCGCGCTGCAGGTGCGTGTAGCCGGGCATCACCGTGGCGGCCTCGCGCTCGGCGAGGTCGATCAGCGCCCCGCGCAGCGCGCGCAGCGACTCTATCGCCTCGTCGCACGCCGCGCGCGTGAAGAGCCGCGTGTCGGTCGCCACCTGGTCGTTGCGCGAGCGCGCCGTGTGGAGCCGCCGGCCGGCGTCGCCGATCCGCTCGATCAGCGCGGCTTCGATGTTGAGGTGGATGTCCTCGCGGTCGACCCGGAATTCGAACGTCCCGGCGTCGATCTCGGCGCGGATCGCCTCCAGGCCGGCGACGATCGCGTCGCGGTCGGCCTCGCTGATGATCTGCTGCCGCGCGAGCATGCGCGCGTGCGCGATCGAGCCGGCGATGTCCTCGCGGTACAGGCGGCGGTCGAAGTCGATCGAGGCGTTGAAGGCCTCGACGAGCGCGTCCGTGTCGGCGGCGAACCGCCCGCCCCAGAGCTTCGATGAGCCGCTCGCCCAGGACCCGCTCACGCGCCCCCCCTCGTGGCGAGGCTAGCCGCTCGCGCGGCGACCCGCTACGTGCGCTCGCGTCGCGCACCGCGTAGCCGATGAACGTGAAGCGGGTGCCGTCGCCGGGCGCGCAGCGGCCGACCGCGCGGCGTCGGAGGTAGCCCCAGAGCGACGTGGGCGCGCGCCGCGCCGGCGCCATGCCGCGCACCTCCTCGACGGCAAGGCCGGCCGTGGCGCGGAGCGCGCGCACCTCCTCCGGCGTGAGGAGCCGCTCGTGGCGGCGCGTGGCGCGCGGGACCCAGCGCAGCGCCTCCGCCGCCCAGATCAGCATGAGACGCGTGATGAACGTGCGGTTCGGGGTGTCGAACCCGAACACGCCCCCGGGCGCGAGCACACGCGCGGCCTCGCGCACCGCGGCGGCCGGGTCGGCGACGAGCTCGAGCAGCTCGGACGCGACGACCGCGTCGAACGCGCCGTCGCGGAACGGGAGCCGGGCCGCCTCG
>VGNK01000353.1 GCA_016866055.1 Chloroflexota bacterium
CCCGCCGCCCCCGCGCGCGCACGCGACCGCGCCGCCCGCGGCTGCGTGCGCAGCGCCGCGCGTTACTACGCCGACTTCGCGCGCTCCGCTCACACGCCCCCCGATCGCGTGTTCACCGCGCTCGACGAGATCGCCGGCCTCGACGCCTTCTACGACGCGCTCGACCGCGGCTGCGGCGTGATCCTCGTCTCCGCCCACCTCGGCAACCCGGAGTTCTTCATGCAGGCCGCCGGCGCGCTCGACTTCCGCACGCTCATCTTCACCGAGCCGCTCGAGCCGCCGCGCGTCCACGAGCTCGTCCACCGCGTGCGCCGCCGCACCGGCGTCGAGTTCGTGCCGGCCGATCTGCAGGGGGTGCGGCAGGCGCTCACGCTGCTGCGCGCGGGCGGCGTGGTCGCGGCCGTCTCCGACCGAGACGTGCTCGGCACCGCGCGCGCGTTCCCGTTCTTCGGCGAGCCGGCGCCGATGCCGTCCGGCGCGGTCGAGCTCGCGCGGCGGACGCATGCGACGATCATCCACGGCTGGATGCTGCGCACGCGGCCGGGGCGCTACCGCATCGTGCTCGAGCGCGTCGACCTGCCGGCTGCGACCGGCGACCGCCAGGCGGATCTCGAGTCGGGGATGCGCGCGCTCGTCGAGCGCATCGAGCGCGGGATCCGCCAGGCGCCCGAGCAGTGGTTCGTGCTCACGCCGATCTGGGGCGCCGAGCGGCGAGCGCCCGCCGAACGGAGGGCGGGGGCGTGAACCGCGAGGTCGGCGAGCGGGCGACGCGCGCGCTGACGGTGACCGCGGAGATGGTCGAGGCGTACGCGCGCGTCACCAGCGACCGCAACCCGCTGCACTTCGACCCCGAGTTCGTCGCCGGCACGCGCTTCCGCCGGCTGATGGCGCAGGGCGGGATCGCGACCGGGGCTCCTGCACGCGCTCGTCGCGATGGACCTCCCCGGCCCGGGGAGCGTCTTCGTCAGCCAGCGCTGGAGCTTCCCCGCGCCCCGTCCACATCGGCGACACGATCCGCGCGCGACCGGAACCGTGACCGCGGTGCGCGCCCGCCCGGGGCTCGCGGAGATGGCGTTCACGGTCACGAACGAGGCGGGCGAGTTCGTGCTCGAGGGGGAGGCGACGGTCTTCCAGGAGCGCCCGGAATCGCCCCGGCCTGCGCCCCCACGCGCGCGGCGAGTCGCTCGAGGTCACCGGCGAGGTTGCGACGCACCTGCCTCGCCATCAGCGGATGCGCCAACCGCGCGAGCCCGCCGGGGCCACCGGCGACGCGCAGCGTCACCGTGCACCCAGCCCCCGCGGGCTCCACCGCGTACGTCACCTCCATCGGGAGCGGCGCGCGCACCGAGCGCATCGCGAGCCGCCGCCCCGGCTCGAGCGCCGTCACCTCGAGCACGTACTCGATGCGCCGCCCCATGAAGCGAGCGACGCGCTCCACGCGCGCCCCCACGGCGAGCGGGGCGTCCGGCACCTGCACCTCGACGAGCCCGCCGATCCACTCCGGGTCGTGCGCGGGATCCGCGAGGTAGCCCGCGACCGCCTCCGCCGGCCGCTCGATCGCGCGCGAGACCGACACGTCGATCGCCATCGTCCCCCCCCATCGCAGGTCGCTCGCTCGTTCGCGGGTCCGCGCCGTGGACCAGCGCAGTATCCCCCGGGGTCGCGTTCGGCCGTCACCCCGCCGTCACGCGCGTGCGCGCGTTCGGAGGCGGGCACGCGCGACCCACGCGTACAATGGCGCCACGATGACGCCCCCACCCACCACCGGCGTTCAGCACGCTGCGCGCGCGGGCGCCGCGCCCGCCGCGCGGCCCGCGCCG
>VGNK01000354.1 GCA_016866055.1 Chloroflexota bacterium
CCGGCGGCAGCCGGGCCGCATGCCGCTGCGCACCGTGCTGCGCGCGCCGCGACGCACGCTGCTGACCGTGTTAGGCATCGGCGCCGCGATCGCGGTGCTCGTCGGCGTGATGGGAGCGCTCGACGCCTTCCTCGGCGCGGCCGACCGCAGCGAGCGCGCGCTCACCGCCGACCACCCCGAGCGGCTGATCGTCGAGCTCGACACCGCCTACCCGCTGGACTCCCCGGTGTTCGCGGCGATCGCCGGATTCCCGTCCCTGACGCGGCCCGAGCCCGCGACGCGCCTTCGCGCTTCGCTCGTGGGCGCGGGCGTCGAGTTCGGGGTCTTCCTCGAATTCGTCGATTTCGAGAGCGCGCTCTGGTACCCGGCACTGCGCGACGGGAAGCGCCCCGACCCGCGCGTGCCGGGCGTCGTGCTCGCGGAGAAGGCCGGGCGCGACCTCGGGGTGGAGCCCGGTGGGCTCGTGCTCGTGCGGCTCGCACGACGCGACGGTACCGGCTTCCGCGTGGTCGAGACCGAGCTGCGGCTCGTCGGCTTCCACGACGGCGCCTTCCGCACCTTCGCCTACGCCGACCGCCGCCACCTCGAGATCGCCAGGCTCGCCGGAACCGCGAACCAGCTCTCGGCGCTCCCCGCGCCCGGCGCCTCCGAGACCGACGTGAGGCGCGCGCTCTTCGACCTGCGCGGGGTGGCCTCGGTGCAGTCGGCGGCCGCCTTCGCGGGCACCTACAGCGAGCTGCTGGAGGAGTCCGCGGGGATCTTCACGCTGATGCAGGCCGCCGCGCTCGGGCTCGCCGGCCTGATCGCGTTCAACGCGGCCGGCATCTCCGCCGACGAGCGGCGGCGCGAGCACGCGACGATGTTCGCGTTCGGCACGCCGCTCTGGCGCGTGCTGCTCACAATCGTGGTCGAGCACCTGCTGATCGGCGCGCTCGCCACGCTCGCGGGGCTCGCCGCCGGCTGGGTGTTCCTGCGGTGGCTCGTCACGACGATCACGCAGCGCACGGCGCCCGACCTCGGGGTGAGCGCGGTGCTCGCGCCGGGAACGGTCGCGACCGTGATCGCGCTGGGGGTGCTCGTCGTCGCGCTGGCGCCGCTGCTCACCACGAGACGGCTGCGGCGGATGGACATCCCCTCGACGCTGCGGGTGATGGAGTCGCCGCCCGCAGGCTCAGATCGCGCGCGCCGGCTCCTGGGTGTCGGGCGCGAGCGCGTGCAGCGCGCCCAGCAGCTCGCCCACCGTCGACTCCTGGTAGGCGGCGCGGCGCAGCGGTCGGTTGAGGTCCACGGTGTATCGGTTGCGCCGCCCCACGCGCCGCGCGTCGACGTAGCCGGCCTCCCGCAGGTCGCGCAGCATCGCGGTGGCGGAGCGCTCGGTGACGCCGACGGCGCCGGCGACCTGTCGAAGGGTGGCGTCGGGGTGTCGGGCGACGTACGCGAGCGCGGCGCCGTGGTTGGAGATCAGCGCCCAGCGCGCCGGCTGCGTCCGCGGCCGGGAATCCCGGGGGGCACGCCCGGAATCCCCGGCCGGGGACGCAGCATCGTCAGGCGCACGTTCCGCGCGCCGTGCGAGCACCATGCCGCAACGTGAGCACATCGATACCTGTTTTGTGTCGCTGATGTTGATCTGCATGGCAAATGTTACCGGAAATCATGTTCTCGTGTGACGATCGGCCGCTTCCCCGGGCGGAGCAGCCGGGCGCGAGCCGGGCAGGCTCCGGCCCGACCGCTCAGGGGGCGCGCCCGCGGCGGACCGCGGCGG
>VGNK01000355.1 GCA_016866055.1 Chloroflexota bacterium
CGCGCGCTCGAGCCGCCGCCCGAGGCGCCGGCGCGGCCGGCGCGGGCCGAGGTGGTAGTCCCGGTCGAGCCGGGGGTGATTGTCTACCTGCGCGGGGTCTCGCTCCCCGGGGAGGCGCTCACCGACCCGGACGAACGCGGGGAGTTCGACGTGCAGCTCGGGGCGCTGCGCACGCGGGTGCGGCTCGAGCAGGTGGAGCGCACGGCCGCGCCGGGCGCGCCGGGGCGCGCGCCGGGGACGCTCACGCTTGCGCCGGTGGCGGCGGTCGCGGACGAGATCGAGGTGCGCGGCCAGCGCATCGACGAGGCGCTCCCGCAGATCGAGGAATTCCTGGACCGCGCGGCGCGCGCCGGGCGCGCGCGCGTGCGGCTGATCCACGGCAAGGGGACGGGGACGCTCCGGCGGGCGGTGCGCGAGCTGCTCGAGCGCCACCCCCTGGTGACGGCGTTCGAGGCGGGCCAGCGCGCCGAGGGGGGCGACGGCGTGACCGTGGCCTACCTGGCCAGCGTGCGGTAGCGGAACGGCGGGTGGAGGGCGGGCGAGGTGCAACCGATCGAGCGGGTCGACGATCTTTTCGCGCATCAGCGCGCCGTGCGCGCCTTCGCCGACCGCGACGTGGACGAGGCGCTCGTCGAGCGCGTGCTCGCCGCGGCGACGCGCGCGCCGTCCGGGTCGAACACGCAGCCGTGGCGGTTCGTCGTGGTGCGCGACCCCGGGGTCAAGGCGCAGCTCGGCGAGGCGTACGAGGACGCGCTCCGGGAGACCTACGGCGGCCGCGGCGGTGGCGCGGGCGCGGCCGGTCCCGAGCGCACACCCTGGACGCGCGTCCCGGTGCTGATCGTCGCGTGCGTGCAGGTGCCGGCGCGCACCGGGCAGGCGGGGTTCCAGACGGGCGCCTCGATCTACCCCGCCTGTCAGAACCTGATGCTGCAGGCGCGGGCGCTGGGCCTGGGCACGGTGCTCACGACGATGCACCGCCGCCGGCGCGAGCGCATTCACGAGATTCTCGGGATCCCCGCCGGCTACGACACCGCCGCGATCATCCCGCTGGGGTGGCCGACGCAGCCCTACGGGCGCAGCCGGCGCCCGCCGGCGGCGTCCGTCACGATGCGCGACCGCTGGGATCCGGCCAGGGAGTAAGCGCACACGCGCCTTCACCGTTATCTCTCTACCGATCCTCAACGTTCCCTCCCTTTTTGGCGTTGCACACTCGATGCGACGCTTCGGGCATGGACGTGTGCGCGAACTGCGACGAGACGCTGGGGCCGGCGCCGGTACACGCCAACGGCGGTGCTCGTCCCCCTCGGACCGCTCGCGGCGGGGAGCGAGCCCACCGTGCGCGTCACCGGCGCCGGGGTCCCCGCGGCGGAGGTGGTCGTCCGGTCCGCGCGCGCGAGCCTCCCCGCGCTGCTCCCGGGCCATGGGGGAGGCGCCCCGCTGCCCACGTTCGAGTCTCGGCCGCTGGCGCGTGCCGGTCATCTGGCTCGTCGTGCCGGGCGTGCTCGCCGTGATCGGGCTGCTCGTCGTGATCGGGCTGAGCCTCCGCGGCGAGCGGCGGGAGCCCGACGGGCGGGCGCGCTAGCGAGCCGGCGGGCGCGCTAGCGAGCCGGCGGGCGCGCTAGCGAGCCGGCGTGCGCGCGCGCGCCGCGGGGCTCAGTCGGCCGTCGTGAACGCCGCGACCGCGCCACGCAGGTGGCACTCGTCGTTCAGCGCCACGATCGTCGGCGCGCCGCCCGCGGTGGCG
>VGNK01000356.1 GCA_016866055.1 Chloroflexota bacterium
GCGAGCGCGGCGTGGCAACCCGCGCGCGGGCGCTGGCGGTGAGCGGCGCGCGGCCGCGGAGAGAGGCGGGCGCCATGCCCCGGGCGGGCGGGGCTACGGCAGCCCGGCGATCAGGTCGCGGTACTCCTGCTCGGTGAACGCCTTCATCGTGTGCGTGCGCACGCTCCCCTGTGAGCCGAGCGTCAGCACGAACTTCGTCGCGGCCTCGTCGTTGGGGAACTCCGTGAGCGCGGCGAGGTCGTGCTCCCCCATCAGGAGGTAGGGGAAGATCAGCCGCCCCCCGGCCGCCTGGATGGCCTGCTTCACGGCGTCGAGCCGCGCGGGGCTCTCCTTCACCGCGCGGATCCCCTGGTCGGTCCAGTCGATCAGTGCCAGGCAGCTGGCATCGGATCGCTCCTTCCGCCGGGACGCAGCCGGCGCGGGAGCCGGCCCGCCGTCCGAGCGCCAGGGGATGATACCGCACGTAATCGAGCCGCCCCGCCCCGGTGATCCGCGCGCGCGTGCCCCGTCGAACCACCGGCGTAAGCTCGATGAGAAGGAGCGGTTCGATGCTGCGGGACTACCTGACCCCTCGATGGTTCCTCCGGCTGGGCGGGGTGACGCTGGTCGCGCTCGGGATCCTGGGGATCGCGGTGTGGAACGTCGGCGGGGCCGGTCAGAACTCGGTCTTCTACCTCACGGGCGGCGAGAACGTCGCACACGTCGTGCTCGGCGTGGTGGCGTTGGGGGCGGCCGCCGTCGTGCGCGACGCGCGGATGCTGCGCGCGCTCGCGGGGATCTTCGGCGTGGTCGCGCTCGGCTTCGGGATCTACGGGTTTACGCTCGAGGATCACCTCCCGGAACTGAACATGTTCGGGTTCGCGAACCTGGAGAACCCGCTCGACCACCTGCTGCACGTGGTCGTCGGCGTCTGGGGGCTCGCGAGCGCCGCGAGGGACCATCGCGGAGCAGACGCGCCGGCCGCCGGCTCGAGCGGGTCGATGGCGCCCTCGCGCGAACGCGCCCGCCCCTCGACCCGGCAGCGGGGCGGGCCGCGGTGGTGATCTGCCGCGACCCGCCCCGCGAGTGAGTGGCAGGACGGGTCGCATCAGCCCGCCGTGGGAGGGGGATCTCGCTCATGAAGCTCATCAGCCGCGCGCTCGGCGTCCTCGCCGCACTCGCCTTCGCGCTCGCGCCCGCGCTCGTCTCCGGGCAGGCCGCACAGTTCACCGCGAACGCCACCGGCGCGAACGAGGTGCCGGCGGTCACGACGACCGCCACCGGAACGCTCACCGGCTCGCTCGACGAGGCGGCCGGGACGTTCACCTGGACGCTCTCGGTGCCGGCGATCACCGCCGCCACCGCGGCGCACCTGCACTCGGGCGCCGCGGGCACCAACGGACCCGTGGTGATCCCGCTCTTCGCCGCGCCGACCGGGAGCCCCGCGAGCTCGATCAGCGCGAACGGGACGGCGCGCGCCGCGGATCTCGCCGGGCCGCTGGCCGGGAACTTCGCGGGCTTCGCCGCCGCGCTGAAGGCCGGCACGATCTACCTGAACGTGCACACGAGCACGAACCCCGGCGGTGAGATCCGCGGCCAGGTCACCGCCGCCGCCGGCGCCACCCCGGCCCCGGCGAAGACCGGCAACGCCGGCCTCGTGGGCGGCGGCTCGAACGGCGCGACGCTCGCGGTCGTCACCGGGCTCCTCGCGGTGCTGGTGGTCGTCGGTGGGCGCGCCTGCGCCGTCCGCCGCC
>VGNK01000357.1 GCA_016866055.1 Chloroflexota bacterium
CCCCCGCGCTCGCGCGCCCCGTCCCGCCGCCCCTCTCCGTCGCACCCGCCCCGAACCGCAACGCGCTCACCGTCGTGCTCGACCCCGGCCACGGCGGCGACGAGCCCGGCGCCTCCGCGCACGGGCTCGTCGAGCGCGACACGAACCTCGCGATCGCGCTCCTCCTCGAGCCGATGCTGCAGGCGCGAGGCTTCCGCGTCGTCCTCACGCGCCGCGACGCCGGTCGCGCCCTGCCCCCGTCCGAGGTCGTTGCCACCGGCTTCACCGCCACCCGCTCCGACCTCCAGGCCCGCATCGACCTCGCCAACCACGAGCGCGCCGCGGCCTTCGTCTCGATCCACTCCAACGGCTCGGCCGACCCCTCCGCCCGCGGCGTCGAGGCCTACTACAACAGCGGCCGGCCCTTCGCCGACCTCAACCACGCACTCGCCGCCTCGCTCTACGAGGGGGCGCTCGCCGAGCTCGCCGCCTCCGGCTATCCGGCCACCGGACGCGGCGTGCGGGACGACGCGTGCCTGCGCCTGTGGCGCGGCACCTGCTTCCCGCTCTTCGTGCTCGCCCCGGAACGCGTCACCACGCGCGAAGAGGTGCTCCGCCGCGGCGTCGACCCGGCCACGGCCGGCTTCGCCCTGGGGCAGGACGCGATCTCCTCGCGCGCGACCGCGATGCCGGGCGCGCTGGTCGAGCTGCTCTTCATCAGCAACCCCGCCGACGCCGCGATCCTCGCCGACCCGCGCGGCCAGGACGCGCTCGCGCGCGGCCTCGCCGCCGGCATCGAGCGCTACCTCGCCTGGGCGCCGGCGCCGTGACGCCGCGCGACGCACCCCCCGCGCGCATCGCGAGCGCCGCCGCGCTCGCGCTCCTCGCCGTGGCCCGACCCCTGAGAGGGGTCCCCTGTTGATGAGAGTCCTCTGGCCCACGAAGGTGGCGGAGGAGGACTTCACGGTGAAGCGACGCAGGCACACGCCCGAGCAGATCGTGCGCAAGCTGTGGGAGGTCGACCGCCTGCTGGGGGAAGGGCAGACGGTCGTCGAGGCAACGAAGCAGGTCGAGATCTCCGAGCAGACCTACCACCGCTGGCGCAACCAGTACGGCGGGATGAAGGCTGACGATGCCAGGCGGCTGCGCGAGCTCGCGCGTGAGAACGCGCGGCTGAAGCGACTGGTGGCCGACAAGGGACTCGAGCTCGACGCCCTGCGGGAGGTGGCGAAGGGGAATTGGTGAGCCCGTCGCGCCGGCGCGAGGCGGTCTGCATGCTGCAGGACCGGCTCGCGCTCTCGGAACGGCGGGCGTGCCGGGTCACCGGACAGCACCGCTCCACTCCGCGCCGCGTGCTCCGGCGAGGCCGCGGTGATGAGGCCCTGCGGCAGCAGCTCCGCGCCTGCTCACGAGACCACCCGCGGTGGGGCTACCGGAGGGCGTGGGCGCTGCGGGACTGGTGTCGCTTCGCGGGCACGGGCACGAGCCACATCGACCCGGGGGCGCCCTGGGAGAACCCGTTCGTCGAGTCGTTCGGGAGCCGGCTACGCGACGAGCTGCTCGCGGTGGAGCAGTTCGACACGCGACTCGAGGCGCACGTCGTCATCGAGGACTGGCGGATCGAGTACAACACGAGGCGTCCGCACAGCAGCCCGGGCTGGCTCGCCCCGGCCACCTACGCCGGGCGCTGGGAGGCGGATCGACTGCCTGGACTCTCGTACGCAGTGGACGCGCGAAGGGGGTCCGGCCAG
>VGNK01000358.1 GCA_016866055.1 Chloroflexota bacterium
TCGCGGACATCACCGTGGTGTGGGCCGGCCCGCACGTCACGCAGCTGCTCGCGGAGTGGGGCGCCGAGGTGATCCGCGTCGAGCCCGTCAACCGCATCCAGCCGTCGACCCGCGGTGCCGAGAACATCGTCACGAAGGAGCAGGCGCTCGGGCTCGCCGCGCAGGGGCTGCAGCCGCAGTACCCGGACATGGAGCCCGGCGACGAGCCGTGGAACCGCAGCGCGAGCTTCACCTCACACGCGCGCAACAAGAAGTCGATGGCGTGCGACATCGGGTCGCCCGCGGGGCGCGAGGCGTTCCTGCGGCTGATCGAGCGCTGCGACGTGCTCGTCGAGAACAACGTCCCCGAGACGATCGACAAGATGAACATCGGCTGGGAGGTGCTGCGCGAGATCAACCCGCGCCTGGTGATGGTGCGCATGCCCGCGTACGGGCTCGACGGCCCGTACCGCAACTACCGCGCGTTCGGACTGCACGTCGAGGCGATGGTCGGCCACACGCACCTGCGCGGCTACCCGGACGCCACGCCCGAGGGGCTCGGCGAGACGCTCGCCTCCGACGGCATCTCCGGCGTGCAGGGCGCGGTCGCGGCGCTGATGGCGCTGCTCCACCGCGAGCGCACCGGCGATGGGCAGCTCATCGAGATGCCGCTCACCGAGGGCTTCATCGCGACGCTCGCCGAGTTCGTGCTCGACCACTCGATGAACGGCGTCGACCCTCCGCCGCAGGCGAACAGGCACCGCTGGCACGCGCCGCACGCCATGTACCCATGCGCCGGCGTCGACCAGTGGATCGCGATCGACGTCGGCACCGACGAGGAGTTCGCGGCGCTCTGCCGCGAGCTCGGCCGCGAGGCGCTCGCGCGCGACGCGCGCTTCGCGACGGCGGAGGCGCGCCGCGAGCACCGCGCCGCGCTCGACGCGGCGGTGGCGGAGGCGACGCGCGAGCGCGAGAAGGAGGCGCTCTTCCACGCGCTGCAGCGCGCCGGCGTGTGCGCGGCGCCGGCGCACGACCCGCTCGAGGCGCTCGCCGACCCGCACCTCGCGGCGCGCAGCTTCTTCGAGGAGCTCGACACGCCGGGCGGCGGGCGCCACCGCTACCCGGGGCTCACCTTCCGCATGGCGGAGACGCCGAACCGGCTGCGCACGCCGCCGGTCACGCTCGGGCAGCACAACGAGGAGATCTATCTCGAGCTGCTCGGCTACCCGCGCGAGCAGTACGACGCGCTCGTCGCGAAGGGCCTCGTGGGGACGCGCTACCCGGACGCGCTGCTGCGCCGCCGCTGAGCGATCATGCGGCAGGTGCACGCGGAACGTGGCCGGCGCTCGAGGCGGCGGTCGGGCGGCGGCTCGTGCACCGGGGGCCCGGCGTCTTCTTCGGCCCGCCGTGCGCGCGCTTCGCCGAGCGCGCCGAGGCCCTGCGCGAGGGCGACGTCGAGCTGATCGACCGCGAGGAGGCGCGCCGGCGCCTCCCGCAGGTGACGTTCGTCGACTCCCCGCAGGTGCTGCACGACCACACCGCGGGCGTGAGCGCGGCGGCGCTCGGGTGGATGGTGCCGCGCTTCACCGCGCGTGGACCACGTGGTCAAGCTCGCGCCGATCTCGGGGCGCGTCCTCGCGGCGCGGTTGCTGCTCGGCGGCTCGACGGTGGCGCGTTCGCCGCGCACCGCGAGCGGTGGGCGCTCGCGCCGCCGGCCCCGCGCGAGGGCTGACCGCCACCGCAC
>VGNK01000359.1 GCA_016866055.1 Chloroflexota bacterium
TGGCGCGGCCGGCCGAGCTCGCGCCGCGCCGCCTGCGCGACCGAGAAGAGCGGCTCCGCCCCGCGCTCCCCGCGCGCGCCGAGCAGCGCCGCCGCCCCCTCGACGGCCTCGACCCGGCACGCGAACGGCGCCTCCCAGCGCGCGGCCAGCTCCTCGGGCAGCGTCGGTCGCGCGGGCGCGGTCTCGGTCACCGGACCCCCTCCGGCCGGCTCGCCGGACGCGCCCGCCTCGTCCCCCGTGGGGACGTCCGTGCGACGCACGAACGCCCACAGGTAGTCGGGTCCCCCGGCCTTCGGCCCGGTCCCCGAGAGCCACATGCCGCCGAACGGCTCCACGCCCACGCGCGCGCCGGTGATCGCGCGGTTCACGTAGAGGTTCCCCGTCTCCACCGCCTCGAGCGCGCGCTCCACCGTCCGCGGGCTGCGCGAGAAGATCCCCGCGGTCAGCCCGTAGGCGGTCCCGTTCGCGAGCGCGTACGCCTCCGCCTCGTCGTCGAACGGCACCAGCAGCAGGATCGGCCCGAACAGCTCCTCGTTCGCCGTGCGGCTCCGGGGCGCCACGTCCGGCTCGAGGGCGACGATGAGCGGCCCGAGCGCGAGCGTCTCCGCGCCCGCCGGCGCCGCGCCATGTGGGGCCTCGAAGCGGTCGAGCAGCACCTCGCACTCCGCGCGCGCGTCGGCGGCGGCGCCGAGCAGCCGCGCGCGCGCGTCGCGGTCGATCACCGGGTTCACCTGCGTCGCGGGGTCGTCGCCCGGGCCGACGTGCAGGCTGCGCGCCGCCTCGACGAGCCGCTCGCGCAGCCGCGCGAACACCGGCCGCTCGACGAGCACGCGCGACGCCGCCGAGCACCGCTGGTTCGCGTGACCGAACGCCGAGGCGAGGATCGCGGCGACCGCCTCGTCGAGGTCGGCGTCGGCGAAGACGATCACGGGGTTCTTGCCGCCCATCTCCGCGACGAGCGCCTTCAGCCCGCCGGCCGCGGGCGCCACGCGCGCCACCGTCTCGTGCAGCAGCGTGCCGACCGCGCGCGAACCCGTGAAGGCCACCATCGCCACGCCAGCGTGCTCGGCGAGCGCGGCCCCCACCACCTCACCGCGACCCGGCAACCCCACGAGCGCGCCGGCGGGCACGCCGGCTTCGTGCAGCAGCGCGACGAGCCGCTGCGCGATCAGCGGCGTCTGCTCCGCGGGCTTCAGGATCGCGGCGTTCCCGCACACGAGCGCGGCCGCCGTCATCCCGCACGGGATCGAGAGCGAGAAGTTCCACGGCGGGATCACCGCGACGACGCCCCGCGGCGCGATCACCGCGCCGTGGCGCGCGAAGAGCGCCTCCGCCTGCAGCGCGTAGTACTCGAGGAGGTCCACCGCCTCCTCGACCTCCGCGTAGGCGGCGACGCGGTCGCGGCCGCCCTCGTGCACGACCCACGCGGCGAACTCGTGACGCCGCTCCCACAGGCGCGCGGCGGCGCGGCGCAGCACGCCGGCACGCTCCTCCACCGGCAGCGCCGCCCACGGCCCGGCACCGGCGCGCGTCGCGGCGATCGCGCGCTCGGTGGCTTCCAGCCCGGCGAGCTCCGCGACCCCCACCGGCGGACCGGACGGCGCCGACGGGCTGAACACGCCGACGGCCTCGGCCGCCTCCACGGGTTCCCCCGCGACACGCAGCGCCAGGCGCTCGCCCCACCGCGCGCGCGTCTCTGCGAGGGCGCA
>VGNK01000360.1 GCA_016866055.1 Chloroflexota bacterium
GCCGCGAACGCCGCCACCCCGGTGCCGGAGCGCGCGCCCGGCCCCGCCACCCCGTCGGCCACGCGCGGCGCGGTTGCCCCCGCCACGGCGGCCGCCGGCGCCCCCCCGGAGGGCGTCACCATCCTCACCACGCTCAGGCAGCTCATCGCCGCGCACGGCGAGCCGCGCGCCGCGAGCTTCGCGCGCCTGCGCATCCCGCGCATCGGCGTCGACGCCCCCGTCGGCGTCGACACCGTGGGCGACGACGCGCAGATGGAGGTGCCGTTCAACCCGGTCGAGATCACCTGGTACGACCTGAGCGCCTTTCCGGGCATGGGCGGCGCCCCCGGCGGCGGGGAGAACGCGATCTTCTCGGCGCACGTCGACTACCTTGGGCGCGTCCCCTACGCCGACGGCGCCTTCTACCGCGGCAAGGGCGTCTTCGCGAACCTCGACCACCTCGGCCCGGGCGACGTGATCGAGGTGTTCTACCGGGGCCAGATGCTGCGCTACCAGGTGAAGTGGCGGCGCTCGGTGAACGCGGTGAGCGGGAACTGGGGCGAGATCTGGAGCGCCGCCGTCCCCGTGGACTCGATCACGCTTTACACCTGCGGCGGGCTCTTCGACGCGGGCTCGCGCAACTACGCGGACCGCGTGGTGGTGCGGGCGGAGCGGATGTAGCGCGCGGCGGCCGCCCCACGGTGCGCCGATCGCGTTAGACGACCAGAGCATCGCGAATCCATCGAGCCCGCCTGTGCCCGCCTGCGCCGGCTCCTCTACCGTTTCTTCACCAACGGTTGACCGGCTCGCACTCCTCACGCGCCTCGCCCGCGGTCGATTCTCTTCATGACCTTCGACGCGACGCTCGCAGGGATGCGCCAGTCTCATGACGGGAGGATGCGCGCCGGCCGGACGTGCAGGACTCGCCGGGACGCTGGCGGGACGACCACCACGCACCTTCGCTCGCGCCGTGGCGCGGCCTCGCCGCGCCCGGTTGCCGTGGCGCTGATCGCCGCCCTGGCTGGCGCCTCGCTCGCGGCGCTCGCCTCCCTCGTCGATCCGGCTCCAGCCCAGGCGACGCGCTTCGCGGAGCCCGCCGCCGTGGCCGTACGTGGGGGCGGCCACGACGACGCCGACGGGCCCGTCTACACGCGCCTGGGCGCCATCGCCGTCCTCGAGGACTTCCGAGGCGACAGCGCGCCCGCCGCGGGCCCGGTCACGCTCGGGCTGCGCGCGCCGGCGGGCTTCGAGTTCAGGGAAGGCGTCGACGCGGTCCACGCGGTCTTCGGCTTCGACATCACGAGCGCGACGATCGACGTGCAACGCGACCAGGTGGTCGTGACGCTCACCGTGCCGACGGCCTCCGGGTTCGACGCGATCGCGATCTCCGGCCTGGAGGTGCGGGTGAACCGCCGGCCCTTCGCCTTCGGCGCCGTCCATCGGCCGGTCGCGGGCGGCGGCAGCGCGCAGATTCGCGGCGTCGTCGCGAGCGGCGACCCGAGCGGCGCGGGCGGGACGCGTTTCGCGACCCTGCGCACCGAGCGAACGGACTCGACGAGCGACGAAGCGCTCAGCGCGGCACGAGTGCTGGCGTCCACCCACGCCCGGGGTGTCGCCCCGGCGCCTCGCACAGCGCCCGCCCGCCCGGCTCTCGAGCGCTGACCGTGCGCGCGGTGCTGCGGAGCACGGGGCCAGGGAGGGCCGCCCGCCTCGTGACGCGCGGCCGTC
>VGNK01000361.1 GCA_016866055.1 Chloroflexota bacterium
GGGGGCGCGGCGGCCTCCGGGCTCAGTCGGGAGGCGGCTTCGCCACCTCCCGACCGCCAATGTCGGCGCTGCACCCCCGGTCGCGCCGGCCGCCGCCGCCGGCGAGCCGACCGCCGCCCTCGACCGCCCCCCGCACGTCGACGCGTCGGCGGGACCCGTATAAGTGGCGTGCGCGGCCAGAACTGCTTCAGATCAAGAGACCTCCGACCGGACGGCGTCGGAAGCCGAGAGCTTCAGATCCGGACGCGCGGGCTTCGTCAATCGGCCGTCGTTGGGTCCACCGTCGCGCGGACTTCCGAGATCTTGTTGGCCGGGAAGCCGCCCTCCTTCGCGTGCTGGCGGATCAGCTCGTCCGAGGGCGCGATGTAGACGCAGTAGATCTTGTCGTCCGTGAAGTAGCTCTCCACCCACTGGATCTGCGGGCCGAGAGTGCGCAGCACGCCGTTCGACTTCTGGGCCACGGCCTTCCGCTCCGCCGCCGACAGGCGTCCGGCACCGGGCAGCTCGCGCTCGATCACGTACTTCGGCATTGCGTCACCTCCATGTTGCGGCCGGGCGTCGTGCCCGTTGAGTCACGCTAGCAGCGCGCGCAAGCGCGAATCCTGATGGAAACGTGAGGACGGCGCGGCTTGGCGCGAACCCTATAATCCGGAGCATGGTGCATCGCTTCGGTGTGTACGAGCTCGACCCCGGGCGCTACGAGCTGCGGCGCGAAGGCACGCGCATTCCGCTCGAGCCGCGCGTCATGGAAGTGCTCGCCTACCTCGTCGCGCAGCGCGATCGCATCGTCGGCAAGGACGAGCTGCTCGCTCGGCTCTGGCCCGGGCAGGACGTCACCGAGGCGGCGCTCACGCGCGCGATTCACACCGCGCGCCGCGCGCTCGGCGGCACGCGCGACGGCTGGATCCGCACCGTGTACGGCCGCGGCTTCGTGTTCGCCGGCGCCGCGGGCACCGCCGCGATCGCGAGCCCGGGCCCCGCTCCGCGCGCGCGGCGCCTGGTGCCCTCGGTCGCCGTGCTCCCGTTCGCGGATCTCAGCCCCGGGCGGGACCACGGCTACTTCTGTGACGGCCTCGCGCAGGAGCTGCTCGACGCGCTCGGGCGCGTCGACGGGCTCGCGGTCGCCTCGCGCGCCTCGTCGTTCCTGTTCGGCCCCTCCGCCGACGTGCGCGCGATCGGCGAGCGCCTCAACGTCTCCGCGGTGCTCGAGGGCAGCGTGCGCAAGGACGGCGCGCGCCTGCGCGTGAGCGTGCAGCTCGTCGACACCGCCGACAACTACCGGCTCTGGTCGGGCACGTTCGACGGGCGCACCGCGGACGTCTTCGCGGTGCAGGAGGAGATCGCGGCGCGCGTGACGCTCGCGCTGGGGGCGGTCGTGAAAGACGCGGCGCGCCGCGCGGCGCCACGCACCGACGCGGATGCGTACGACTGCTATCTGCGCGGACGCAACCTCTGCGGGCGGCCGAGCGGCGCCCGGCTCGAAGCGGCGCGCCAGCTCTATCGCCGCGCGATCGGCATCGACCCCGCGTACGCGCCGGGGTGGGCGGGACTGGCCGACTGTGACACCTTCCTCTATCTCTACTGGGGCGCGCCGGCCGGCGATCTCGCGGAAGCCGACGACGCGAGCCGGCACGCGCTCGAGCTCGGCGCCGAGCTCGCGGAGTGCCACGCCGCGCGCGCGGGCGTGCTCGCGACGCTCG
>VGNK01000362.1 GCA_016866055.1 Chloroflexota bacterium
GCTCGCGGCGCCGCACGGCACGGGACGCTGCCACGCGGCGACCGCGGCGCTCGCCTCCGCGTTCCAGACGCGCGACCGCGACGACTGGATCGCGCTGCTCGACGCGGCGGGCGTTCCGTGCGCGCCGGTCGTCACGCGCGAGGAGCTCTTCGACGCGGCGCACCTGCGCACGAACGAGCTGCTCGTCGACCAGGCGCACCCGCAGTGGGGCCGCACGACGAACGCCGGCGCGCTGATCCGTGCGACGGGGACGCCAGGGCGCGTCGAGCGCGTCGCGCCCGCGCTCTCGGAGCACGCGCGGGATATCCTCGCGGAGCTCGGCTACTCCGCGGACGAGCAGCGCGCGCTGCTCGCCTCGGGTGCGGTGGTCGACCCTCACGCGCGCGCGGGCGCGCCGTGAGGGAGATAGGGGTGGGGGGGCGTCGTCGTCCTTCCGGCGGTGCACGCCCCTTCGACTTCGCTCAGGGCAGGCGCCAGGGGCAGAGCACGCAGCGCGGGATGGGGGCGCCGGTCATGCAGATCGCCCAGGTGAAGTTCATGCTGCGCGCCAAGGAGATGTGGCGCGCGGTGGCGTTCTGGCGGGACGTGTTCGAGCTGCAGGTGCGCTTCGGTGACGACGAGTGGACGGAGCTCGTCGTCGGCGACTCGGTGATCGCGCTGCACACGCGGTTGGAGGACACGCAGTTCCGCGCGGGCCTCTCCATCGAGGTGACCGACATCGAGGCCGCCGTGGCCGCCGTGCGCGCGGCCGGCGGCAACGTGATCAGCCAGCCCCACCACCCGAAGGGCCAGACGTTCCTGATCGCGAGCGTCGCGGACACCGAGGGGAACCGCTTCCGCCTGACCCAGGGGGCGTAGGATCGCGACGGGGCCGGACGACGGGAGCCGTCCCATGCACCGCCCCACCTCCGTCGCGCTCGCCACCGTGCTCGCCGCCGCGCTCGCGCTCGCCGTGGCCCCCGCGCCCGCGCGCGCGGAGATCTCCGGTCCCTGCGACGCCACCGTGAACGGCATCTCGATCGCCGATCGCCACAGCCGCAGGCCCGCGCAGGCGATCGCGCTCCCGCGCGACGAGCTCGCGACGCTCGCGGTGAGCGCGCCGCCGCGCACGCGGCACACGATCCGGCTCGCCCTGCTCACGGTCTCGATCCCGATCATCGAGAATCGGCTGGCCGAGCAGGGCAGCCTCGTCGAGCGGGTGCGCCTGCGCGATCATCTCCCGGGCACCGGGCTCTACCGCGTGCTCTCGGAGACGACGAACGAGTCGGGCGGGGTCGCCTGCACCGGCGCGGCGATGATCGACGTCGGCGGGAACCCGCTGTTCACGCTGCTCGGCGCGAGCGCCGCCGCGGTCGTCACCGCCGGCGGCGTGGCGGTGGCGATGACGACGGGCTTCTCGATCAACGCCGGCCGCAAGTGGAAGCTCACGCTCGCGGCGAAGGTCGGGGCGCGCCGGGACGAGGTTGACGGGGCGCTGGCGCTGGAACGTCAACCTCTCGCTGATCAGCGCGCTCGCGAGTCTCTTCTTCGGCGGCGCGCTGGTTGCTGCTGCAGCAGGGCTCGGGAACCCGGCCGACGATCCAGTTCTCGCTGGCGCTCACCATCCCGCTCGCGATCCTCGGCGCGCTGTGCCCCGTGCTCGGCCACCGCGTCGGCGCGCGCGGCCCGCTCCCGGCGCCCGCGGAGC
>VGNK01000363.1 GCA_016866055.1 Chloroflexota bacterium
ACGAGGAGCCGGCGCGGCTGCGGCCCGAGCCGGACCGCCCGAACATCGCGCCCGCCGGGCCCGAGGGCCCGGGCGCGCAGCCGGCGGCGACGCCGTCGGTGCCCGTCGCCGTCTCCGCCGACGGCCGTCCGTCGGGGGAGACGCCCGCGCCGGAGCCGGTGCCCACGCCGATCTCTGCGCCGGCCGGCGTGACGCCGCGCAGTCGTGGGGGGTCCGCGCCGCCGCTGCCGTCGGGGAGCCCGGCCAGACCACCCGCGATCAGCTCGTCGCTCGCCGAGCTGCCCCCCGTGCTAAGCTCGCGCCCGACGCTCCCGTACTGACGGGCGCGCTCGCGTCGGGTGCCCCGCGCGCGAGGCGCGGCGTCTGGGCCGCGCCTCGCGCGTTGCGATGACCCACATGATCGTCGCTGCTGTGCTCGGACGCGCCCGGAGCGCCGCCGCCCCTATCGTCTAGTGGCCCAGGACGCCACCCTTTCAAGGTGGAAACACGGGTTCGATTCCCGTTGGGGGCACCAGCCGCAGCATGCGGCACGGCTTCCCTGCCGCGGCGCGTTCACTCGGCGAGCGCCGCCATCCTCGGGATCCCGCGCACCGTGTTCAAGGACACCGCGGTCGCAGGCGCCGCGATGCGCTTCCTCGCGGGCGCCGCGATGCCCGGCCGTCGGATGCTCGGCGGGGTGCCGTGTCAGGCGTAGGCCGAGGCCGCGTGCTGACGGCGGCGTCGCTTCGATTGCGAGCTCCGCGCGCAGCATGGGGTGCCGCCAGGTCGGGATCTCGACGACCGACGTGACCCAGTTCGGCGTGACGTCGCTCGAGACGGCTCGTGGGCTGCCTCTACACGGAGGTGGACCGCCCGCAACCGCGCGATCGGGTCGCTCGGCGTGCGGCTCCGTCGTCACGCGCTCGCCGGCCCCCGCCGCCGTAGCGCGCCTGCGGGCCCCAGACTCGCGTCCCGGTCGACCGAGGGGTCTGGAAGTCGCGTCGCGTCGCGACGACCGCCCGGCGTGGCGGTGACGCTACTGTGGCCGCCCCCCGGGCCTCGCCGCGATCACCAGCCACGTCAGCAGGAACCCGAAGACGACGATGGCGAAGCCGTCGTTGATGAAGAACCGCCGGTCGTACGCGATCGCCAGCCCCGCCGCGAGGGCGAGGTAGACGCACATCAGCAGCACGATGAGCTTCATGCAGCCCTCCTCACCTACCGTCACGAGCGATCTCGCTCCTCCGCGAGCCCCCCGCACAGAGCCGAAGGGCGGGGCCGTGCGATGACGAACGGCATGAGCCCGCGAACGGCCGGGCCCGCGCCCAACCGCGCACGTCGAAGCCCGCGCCAGGCACGCGGTCGGCGGCCGAACGAAGCGGCCGAGCGCGACGTTTCCCGTTCGCAGCCGTGCATCCGCGCACGGCGCGGGCGAGAGGGTGCGACGACGGAGTTGGCAGGGCACGCGGCCGCGGCGGCAGGGGGTGGGGCCGGAGGCGGGCGGTGACGCGCCCTCGCCGGATGCGCGCCAGGCTCACGACGACGCTCGCGAGCGTGTTCACGCTCGGGGGGACGCTGGGCCTCGTCCACACGAACCCGCCCGCGCTCGGCGCGAGCGGCTCGTCGGAGGTGGGCGTCCCCGCCGCCGAGGACCCGGCCCGCTCCGCGCCGTCCCCGGTGCCGGCGCCC
>VGNK01000364.1 GCA_016866055.1 Chloroflexota bacterium
GGCTCCGGGGGGCGCGCGTGCGAGCGCGGCGATCGAAGGCTGCACGGCTCGCGAGTCGCCGCCCCCGCGGCGGGTCGCGGACCCCGGCGGCCCCTACTACCACCGCGTCGGCGTCGCCGATTCGCCGAGCGGCGATCGCGCCTCGAACCCGCGCGTGCTGCTCGAGCACGCCTCGGTGCCGGACGCCGTGCGCCGCGCAGACGGCTCGATGCTCGTCTACTACGTGAACGGCGAGGACGGCAGCACCTGGGTGGCGCGCTACGAGCACGGCCGCGCGGCGCCGATCGGGCCGATCGCGATCAACGGCGTGAGCCGCCCGCAGGGTGTCGTCGACCCCGACGCGACCGCGCTCCCCGGCGGCGGCGTGCGGCTCACCTACCTCTCGGGCCTCGGCCCGCCGACCCCGGGGGGCGGCCTGCGGGCGATCTGCATCGCAGACTCCGAGGACGGCGTGCGCTTCACGGTCGTCGCGCGGGCGCTGCCGGTCGACGAGCAGATCACCGACCCGACGATCGTCCCGCTCGCGGGCGGGGGCTGGCTGATGGCGCTCTCGCGCGGGCGGGAGACCTTGCTCGCGCGCAGCGACGACGGCCTCGCATTCGAGCGGTTCGCGGAGGTCGCGTTCGGCGGCGTCCCCGAGCTCTCGCCGCTCCCCGACGGCTCGGTGCGGCTCTACGTCTGCGCACGCGGCATCGAGAGCTACCGCTCGAGCGACCGTGGCATCACGTGGATGCGCGAGGGGGTGGTGATGAGCCCGCCGCCCGGCGAGCGCGTGCTCTGCGACCCGTCCTACGTGCCGGGCGCGGGGCTGCTCTTCTACAAGACGTTCAACCCCGAGGGAGCCCCGTCGGCCGCGCCGCCGCCCCCGGGATCTCCTGCGCCGCCGGTTCCGCGATCTCCCCCGCCGCCGCCCGGCGCTCCCGCGCCGCCGAAGGCAGAGCCCGCGCAGGACGAGACGCCACCCGTCCTCTCCGGGAGCGTCGTCGACCTCGGCGGCGCCTACGACCCCGCAAGCCGCCGGCTCGGCGCGCTCACCTGCGACTTCAAGTTCCCAGACGGGCCGCACGACCGCTGGTGCTTCAACGCCTTCGGTATTACGCACCTAGGGGCGCCCGGCCAGCGCGGCGTCTCGCTCGACTACAAGGTGGTGGCCGGCGCGACGGTCTTCGCGGTCACCGCGGGCACCGTGATCCGCGTGGAGCCCGAGACGCACCCGCTCTATCCGGGCGAGTTCGAGATCCACACGCAGAGCGGGCCGGCCTCGACGTACGTGGTGATCTACGACCACGTCCGCCAGCCCGCCGTGGGGGTCGGCGCGACGGTGGCGCCCGGCCAGCCGCTCGGGATCGCGGGGATCCACACCACGGACCCCACCCGCTTCGGGCGGATCGAGCTGCAGGTGAACCGCTACCCCGACATCCGCGACCGCCGCCGGAGCGAGCACGTCTGCCCGCAACTGTTCGGCACCGCGGAGTTCCGCGCGCTCAACGAGGCCGCGCTGGCGGCGCACAACGCCGCCAACCCCGCGTACGCGAGCGTGGGCGTGTGCGTGCTCGAACGGATCGAGGGGCGGTAGGCGCCCGGCCGGTGGCGGAGGCGCCGCCCTTCGACGGGCTTATGGCGAGCGGCAAGCGGAGCGCGGCGACCGGCGAGCGGCCCGCGCTTGC
>VGNK01000365.1 GCA_016866055.1 Chloroflexota bacterium
CCGGCGCCACCCCGCCGCGGCGCCGAGCGTGGCTCGTGCCTGCGGGACCCTACACCGCCGCGGTGCGGTCGTATCGCTCCCCGCGCACGAAGACGCTCTGCGGGTCGATCCACCGCGGCGCCGTCCGCACCTCGCCCTCCGAGTCCTCGAGCGCGATCGGCTCCTCGCGCACGCGGAAGACGGTCACGTGTGCCGGCTGCGAGACGTCGAGCCGCCCGAACCCGTCGGCGTCGAGCCGCAGCGCGCGCGCGGGCTCGATCGTCACCGCCGCCACCACCTCCTCGAGCGTGAGCCCGAGCAGCATCAGCTTCGACATCGTGCGCGCGAGCGAGACCACGTGGCGGTCGAGGTTCCCACGGTGGATGTCCGTGCTGATCGTGTGCACGGGCAGCCCCTCGGCGAGCGCGCGCTCACAGGTGGCGAACGAGAACGACGACCGCCCATGCCCGATGTCGATCACGACGCCGCGCTCGACGGCCGCGTGCAGCGCGGGGAGCACGCGATCGCCGAACGTGAGCGCGCCGCCCACCTTCCCGTGGTAGGCGTGCGTCACGATGTCGCCCGGCCGCAGCAGGTCGAGCACGTCGTCGAGCACCGGCGGCGCGTTCCCGATGTGCGCCATCAGCGGCAGCCCGGTGAGCTCCGCCGCCTTCCGCGCGAGCCGCACCGCGGTCATCCCGAAGTCGCCCGTGTGGCTCGCCGACGCCTGCACCTTCACCCCGCGCACCCAGCCGCGGTGTCGCTCGATCGCGCGCACGGTGGCCTCGAGCGAGACGAGCTCCGGCCGCGACGAGTGGCCGCCCCCGAGGTTCGGCAGCCCCGGCGAGCCGATGTTGACGAGCGCGAAGACCGGCGTCGCCTGCGACTGGTGCACGACGCGCGGGAAGGCGTCGATCGTGACCGCACCGGCCGATCCCGCGTCGACGAGGCAGGCCACCCCCTGCTCGACCCCGACGCGGTCGGCGGCGAGCCGCGTGGTGCGGAAGAGGCCGTGATCGAAGACGTGCGTGTGGATGTCGACGAAGCCCGGCGCGACGAACATCCCCGTCGCGTCGTAGCGCTCGTCGTCGCTGCCCATCGGGACGGCCCCCGGCTCGCCGATGTCCGCGATCACGCCGTCGCGGATGAGCAGGTCGGTGGCGGTGCTCGCGCGCCGCTCGACGTCGACCAGCATCCCGCCGTGGATCAGCGTGCCCGGCATCGGGGCCCCCTCGCGCGCCGGCGCGGTCCGGCCGGTCCGCCGCGCCCGCCCGTCACACCGGCCCTCCCGCCGGCTCGCTCGCGTCGAGCGGACGCAGCGCCTCCGCGACCCGCAGCCACTCGCGGTAAAGCCCCTCGTACGCCGCCGCGCGCGCCGCGTCCGGCTCGATGCGCGCGCTCGGCCGCACCAACGCGGCGGCGGCCTCGTCGACGTTCGGGTGGAGCCCGAGCGCGACCGCGAGGTAGATCGCCGCGCCGCGCGCCTCCGCGACGTGGTCGGTAACCTCGCACGCCCGGCCGAGCGCGTCGACAATGATGCCGCGCCAGACCTCGCTCTGCGCGCCGCTGCCGGTGAAGCGCACCACGGCCGGCTCGCCGCACCAGCCGCGCACCTGCTCGAAGATCGAGCGGATCGCGAAGGCGCCGCCCTCGAGCAGCGCGCGGAACATCTCGCCGCGCCCG
>VGNK01000366.1 GCA_016866055.1 Chloroflexota bacterium
CCCACTCGCGCCCCGCGCGCCGCCCCGGCGGGCCGCACGACCTCGGCGGCCGCCGCAGCCCGGCACGCCTCCTCGATCACCTGCGGCAGCGCCGGATGCGCGTGCACCGCCTCGATCACGGCGTCGAGCCCGCCGCCGCACTGCATCGCGATCACGAGCCCCCGGATCAGGATCGACGCGTACGGCCCCACTACGTGCCCGCCGAGGATCGCGCCTTCCGGGCTCGCCAGCACCTTCGCGAGCCCGTCCTCACGCAGCGCCATCCCCATCCCCGTGTCGCGGTACCGCCGGCGGCCGACCCGGTACGCCGTGCCGTCCGCGTGGAGTTGCTCCTCGGTCCTCCCCACACCCGCCACCTGCGGCGCGCTGAATGCCGAGTACGGGATCGCGCGGTAGTCCATCGCGTGACGCTCGCCCCGGAAGAGCGCGCCGCTCAGCAGCCGCGCCTGCCGCACGGCGACGTGCTTGAGCGGCATCACCCCGGTCACATCCACGAGCGCCCACGTCCCGGCCGCGCTCGTCTGCATGCACTTGTCGATCGCGATCTGCCCGCGCCGGTCGACCTCGACACCCGCCGCGTCGAGCCCGACCCCATCGGTGTTCGCGCGCCGCCCGGGCGCCATCACCAGCCGGTCGCCCGCGATTCGCTGCCCGTTCGCGAGCACCATCGCGACGCCGGTCTCGCCGTGCGCGGCGTCGCGCTCCAGCCGCTCGACCTTCGCCGCGAGGTGCACCTCGTAGCGACGCTCGGCCTCGCGCGTGAACCACTCCGCGATCTCCCGGTCCTCGGCGTCCATCAGCCGCTCGAGCGCCTCGACGACCGCCACCTCGGTGCCGAGCGAGCCGAAGAAGTGCGCGAGCTCCGCGCCGACGTAGCCGCCGCCGACGATCACGAGCCGGCGCGGCTGCTTGTCGAGCCGGAGCGCGTCGTCGCTCGTGAGGTACGGGACCGCGTCCAGGCCCGGGATCGGCGGCACGGATGGGCGCGAGCCGGTCGCGAGCACGACGCGCTCGGCGGTGATGCGCCCGCCGTCACGCGCCTGAGCCAGCTCGCGCGGCGCGACGAAGCGCGTGTCGTCGCGGTAGAAGGTGACGCGCTCGCTCGCGTCGAGCGCCGCCTCGCGCTCCGGGCGCTCCTCGTCGAGCGTCTCGTGCACGCGCGAGACGCTCGCGGCGAGGTCGACCCAATCGACGCGGCTGGCGACGCCGAGGCGCGGCCCCTCGTGCGCGGCCGCCGCGATGTCCGCGCTGCGGATGAGCATCTTCGACGGCATGCAGCGCGGTTGTGGCAGGTCCCCCCGAGGCGGTCGCGCTCGACGAGCGCGACGTCCCGCCCGGTGCCACCGCCGACGACGATCAGGTCGTGGGTGCGGGTGGCCATCGGCGTTCCTCCTCTCCCGCGGGCGACCTCCGGTCCCCGGGAGCCCGGCCCTGCTCCGATGCTCGGCAGCGCCCGGGGGCGCGCCGCGACGCGGCTCACACCCGGCGGGCGCCGGATGACCCGCGGCGGCGGGACGAGCCCCGCCCTTCGCCGCTCCGAGGGGGGACGGCGAGCCGCGGCCCCCGCGGTTTCCGCAGGACCGCCGCCGACGGTTCCGCTATCATCCGGCCCGCCGCCTGC
>VGNK01000367.1 GCA_016866055.1 Chloroflexota bacterium
GAGCTCGGCGTGCAGCCCCGCGTCCACCGCGAGCGCGCGCTCGAGCGCGGCGGCGTCCGCCGGCGCGAGCTCGCCGTCCAGGTAGGCCGACAGCTGCTCGTCACGGCGCTCCTGCGCGGTCGCGGGCGCGTCGCCCGAGCCACTTCCGCCGAAGAGCCGCGTCCACCACCGCATCGACCTCACCACCTAACCCTCCAGACGCTCGGCGGCGTCCGCCAGTTCCCCGGCAGGGGTGAGCACGCTGCGCAGCTGCGCCCGCGCGCGGCTCAGCCGCGACCGCACGGTGCCGACCGGCACCCCGAGAGCGGCCGCGGCCTCGTCGTAGGCGAGGCCGTGCACGTCGACGAGCAGCACCACCTCGCGCCAGTCCGGCGGCAGCCCGCGCAGCGCCTGCTCGAGGGCCCCGCGCACCTCGGACTGCAGCGCACGCGCCTCGGGGAGGGGATCCGGGTCGGGCGGCTCGACGGCGCGGCGCTCCCCGCCGGCGTCGTCGGCGGCGCGGTCGAGCGACACCTGCGGCCGGCGCCGGCGGCGGCGCAGCTCGTCGCGCGCGGCGTTCGCGACGATGCTGAACAGCCACGACCGGAAGTTCCCGCCGCGGAAACTGTCGAGCCGGCGGTACGCCCGGAGGAAGGCCTCCTGCGTGGCGTCCTCCGCGGCTTCGCGGCCGCCGAGCATGCGCAGCGCGAGGCTATAGACGGCGTCCTGGTGCCGGATCACGAGGGCGTTGAACGCCGGGATCTCGCCCGCCTGCGCGCGACAGACGAGCGCCTCCACGTCCGCGTCGGCGGGCGCGCGCTCCGGCATGCCGCGATCGTACGCGCGTTCGCCCGCACGACCGAGCGCGCGCTCGGGCGCGCCGCCCCACCGGGGCGTGCACCCGGCCCCGCGCGCGTATCATTCGAGGTACGAGTGATCTCGCGGATATTGCCAGTACGAATTCGTACAGGTTGGCACAAGTGCGTACGATTGCGCATGATAGCCGCTACACGCCACGGCGCCTGATGAGATCCGGTGCGGGGTGTGGATCTGCCCTGTGGGTGGCGCCTGATGGTGCGCCGGAGAGGGGGCGCCATGACCCGGGACGGCACGCACAGCACGATCGCGTGGCTGAAGCCCGCACTCTTCGCGGAGGAATGCGGCGAGGTCGCCGGCGCCGCGGAGGCGCTGGCAGGGGTCGGCGTCTCGCTGGACGGCGAGAGCCTCACCCGCGTGCCCGCGTGCATCGCCACCGAGCCGCGGGATGGGAAACCGCATGCCGCTCGCGCACGCCGACGTCGCGCTGCTGCCGCCGGAACGCGCCCCCCAGGAGGCGGCGCGGCTGATCGCGGAGGTCGCCAACCCGGAGGTCCGCGACGAGCTCTTCTGGGCGCTCACACAGTGCGGCGCGCCCGCGCTCGAGGTGCTCGCCGAGGTCGCCACCGCGCAGGACGAGTCGATGCGCTGGCACGCGGTGGAGGCGATGCGCCACCTCGGCGGGCGGCACGTGGTCGCGCCCCTGATCGCCGCGCTGGAGGACGACGCGTTCGCCGTGCGCTGGGCGGCGGCACACGGCCCGATCGACGCGGGCGAGCCGGCACTCGTGCCGCTCCTGCGCGTGCTC
>VGNK01000368.1 GCA_016866055.1 Chloroflexota bacterium
CACGCGCCGCGCGCGCCCCCGCCCGCATCTCCCCACGCACCGCCTCGCCGTGCTCGTCGAGCCCCGGCGCCCCCCGCGCGAGCGTCCACGGCGAGGGCGAAAGCTTCGCGGGCGCCCCCGCCGCGCGCACGGCGCGCCCCCCGATGCGCGTCTCGACGAAGAAGCGCCGCGCCGCGAGCTGCGGGTCGCGCACGACCTCGTCGATCCCCTGCACGCAGCCGACGTTGCAGCGCAGCCGCGCGAGCGCGTGGAAGACCGGCCAGCGCTCGAGCGACGGGAGCGTGCGCGCGACCCCCGCCACCACCGGCAGCAGGTCCTGCGAGTGGCGACCGATGTCGGGGACGAGGTGCGGCTCCGTCGCGAGCTCGGGCAGCTGCAGCACCTCCATCGCCCGCGTCCAGTTGCGGAAGTCGCCGAAGCCGAAGTTCATGCGGCCGTCGGCGGCGTCGTAGAGCGGGCCGGGTTCGCCGCGCAGCCGGCCGCCCGCGGGCCCGTAGCTGTACCCGGTGTCCTCGTAGACCGCGGCGATCGCCCACGGGTGCACCGTGAGCGCGAACGCCTCCACCTCGCTCAAGTCGACGAGCTCCGCACGATCCCCGTGATCGCGCCGCCGCAGCGCCGCCGCGGCGGCGAGGAAGCCCGCGACCCCCCCGATGAAGCCGCTCTGGCGCTGCGGCATCTGCAGCGGCGGCTCGTCGCGGAAGCCGTTGATGAACGACCAGCCCGTGCGCGCGCTCGCCGTCAGGTGGTTGCCGGGGCGGCCGGAGAGCGGGCTTGCAAGGCCGTGCGGCGTGACTGAGAGGTGCACGGCGTCCGCGCGGAGCGCGCTCAACGCCGCGGCGACCGGCGCCGCGGACGGCGGCTCGTGCGTGGTGACGACCACGTCGGCGCCCGCCACGAGCGCCGCGATCGCTTCGCCGTCGGCGACGACCGCGGAGCGCTTGTTCCAGTTCGCGTAGGCGTGGAGGACGCCGCGCTCCGGGCCGGGCCGATCGTCGAGGAAGGGCGGCTCCGTGCGCAGGGGGTGCCCCTCGGGGGGCTCCACGAGCACGACGTCGGCGCCGAAGTCGCCGAAGAGCCGCGCAGCGAACGCGCCCGAGAGCCGGGCGGAAAGATCGACGACACGGAGGCCCTCGAACGGTCGCGGCACGGTCTCGCCTCGTTTCGACCGGGATGACTCGATGACGATCTACCACGGGCCGCGCGCCTGCGCCCCCGCGCCCGGCGCCGTCGGGATCGCCGCGCCGCCCCCCCCGATCGCGGGGTCGCCGGAGAGGGGTCCTCCTCGTCGCCGAGCGCGACGGGCGCTCGGGCATCATCGGGAGCTCGGTGATCATCGACCGCGACTCCCTCGGCGGCGACGACGCGCGCTGGCTCGACGACGCTGGCGAGGTGGCGGCGCTCGCAGCCGGGCAGCCGGTGCTCGTGCAGGCGCGCGCGAAGGCGTGGCCGGCGCGGCGCTCGAGCGGCTCGCCGCGCGCGCCCGCGCGGCGAGCGCCGGGGAGGCGGCCGTGCTCTGGAACGGCGACGCCGTGCTCGCCGCGCGGCTCGGGTTCGACGGCGCGCACTGGCCGGAGGCGTTGATCCCGCCGGCCCCC
>VGNK01000369.1 GCA_016866055.1 Chloroflexota bacterium
GATCCCGCGCGCGTGCTCCCCTTCCAGGCGCACGAGCAGGCCGGCGCCGTCCGGCGCCGCGCGCAGCGTCACGCGGTCGGCGAGGTCGAGCGTCGTCATCACCGTGTCGATCTCGTGGTAGCCGTCGGGGCGGCGTGCCGTCACCTCGAGCGCGAGGTTGAGCTTCGCGGGTGCGAGCGCGCGTAGCCCGCGCGCGATCCCTTCAGCCGCGCACATCGAGCGCCGCCGGGAAGCGCCGCCGCAGCACGCCGAACAGCCGCTCCCAGTCGGCGAGCGCGGGGTGCTGCGCGCGCAGCGCGGGGTCGAGCCCCGCCGCCTCGAGCGCGCCGCGCGCGGCGTCGTTCGAGAGCCCCAGCGCCCCCGGCAGCGCGTTGTGCAGCTGCTTGCGCGGCGAGGCGAAGCCCGCGCGCAGCAGGTGGAAGAACGCGACGAGCGCCTCCCCCTCGAGCGCGACCGCCGGCCGCTCGTGCCGCTCGATCGCGATCACCGCCGACTGCACGCGCGGCGGCGGGAAGAACGCGCTCGCGGGGACGTCGAAGAGCGCGCGCGGCTGGCCGTACACCTTCACCGACAGCGAGAGCAGCGACTCGCGGCCGGGCCCGCCGACGATCCGGCGCGCGACCTCGCGCTGCACCATCACCACGATGCGCCGCGGCGGCGGCTCAGCCTCAAGCAGCCGCCGCACGACCGGCTGCGTGATGTAGTACGGCAGGTTGCCCACGGCGACGTACGGCGGCGCCGCGCCCGCCTCCGCGAGCAGCTCCGCCGGCGCGTAGTCGAGCACGTCCACCGGGAGCACCGTGAGGTGCGCATGCTCCGCGAGGCGGCGGCGGGTGAGCGCCGCGAGCTCCTCGTCGATCTCAACCGCGACCACGCGCTCGGCGTGCGCGACGAGCGCCTCGGTGAGCCCGCCGGGCCCGGCGCCGATCTCGAGCACGGTCTCCCCGGGCTGCGGCGCGCACGCGTCGGCGATGCGTTCGAGCGCGAGCTCGTCGACGAGGAAGTGCTGGCCGAGCGCCTTGCGGGGCGCGAGCCCGAGCCGGCGCAGCGACTCGGGGAGCGCGGGCGGCTCGCCGCCCGACGGGTGGTCGCCGGGGCGCGCGCGCGCCGGGGTGGCGCGGTGCGGGCGGCGCTTCTGCCGCGGCATCACCGGGGCCGGGGGACCGAGGATGGCCGTGCCCCGCCGTCGAATCGCACCAAGAGCTTGCTCCCGCCGACCAGCTCGAGCCCGGCGACCCTGCAACACCCGATGGGACCGGCGTACCGCTGCTTCCTTCCGGACCTGACGGGGTTGGCCGGCCATCGCCGTGCAGGACCAGGCTCTCAGCACCGGCCGACGGTCACAGTCCTCCCGGGTGTAGACCCTCGGGCGGGCATTCAGCCCCGCTGAAGCGGATTGCGGGTACAGGGCACCGCTAACTCCCCGCCTAGCACGACCGCAGGCGATCGTAGCAGGGGGCCTCCGCTTGCGCGAAGCGCGGGCGCGCTCGACGCGCGTGCGCGTGCCGGTGCACGATGCACGCACGATGTCGCGACTGCGCCTGCGCTTCCCACTGCGGCCGCCCGCGCGCG
>VGNK01000370.1 GCA_016866055.1 Chloroflexota bacterium
CCCGCCGGCGTCGTGCGCGGCGCGCTCGCCGTCGCCGAGACCGGCTCGGTGCTGCTCGTGGAGCCGGAGCCGGCCGATCGCGCGGTTTCGATGCTCTCGCTCGCGCTCGTGCAGGTGGTGGCACGCGACCGGCTGGTCGCCTCGCTCGACGACGTCGCGAGCGCGCTGCTCGCCGGGGGGCCGCCCCTCTTCGCCTCGCTCACGACCGGCCCCTCACGCACCGCCGACATCGAGCGCGCGCTCACGATCGGCGTGCAGGGCCCGCGCGAGGTGCACGTGGTGCTGCTCGGATGAGCCCGGACCCCGGCGCGCACGCGGTCCCACCGTTCGCCGAGCGCTACCGCGCCGCGCTCGCCGACCCCAACGTGCGCTCCGGCCTCCTCGAGTTCCAGCGCGCCTGGCGCACGACCCGCGACGCGCAGATCGCCGCGCTCGAGGGCGACGCCGCGCGCTCCTTCGACGCGCTCCGGCGCGAGCTCGCCGAGGCGAAGGACCACGTGCTCGCCGACCCCGCGCGGCTCGTTGCGAGCTTCCGCGAGCGCGCGGAGGCTGCCGGCGCCGTCGTCGTCGAGGTGGCGAGCGCGGCCGAGGCGAACGCCTACATCGTCGACCTCTGCCGCCGCCGCGGCACGAGGCTCGCGGTCAAGGGGAAGTCGATGGTCTCGGAGGAGATCGGGCTCAACGCCGCGCTCGAGGCGGCGGGCGTCGAGGCGGTCGAGACCGACCTCGGCGAGTGGCTGCTGCAGATCGCCGGCGACCGCCCGAGCCACCTCGTGATGCCGGCGATCCACAAGCGCCGCGGGCAGGTCGCCGAGCTGCTCACACGCACGCTCGGGCGACCGTTCGACCCGGACGACATCGGCGCGATGGTGGCGAGCGCGCGCGTGGAGCTCCGTGAGCGGTTCCTCGCGGCGGGCGTCGGGATCACCGGCGCGAACGCGCTGATCGCGGAGAGCGGCACCGTGATGCTCGTGACGAACGAGGGGAACGGGCGGCTCACCGCGAGCCTGCCGCCGGTGCACGTGGTCACGACCGGGATCGAGAAACTGCTGCCAACCTTCGCCGACGCCGTGCGGCAGATCCGCCTGCTCGCGCGCTCGGCGACCGCGCAGCCGATCACGAGCTACACGACGTTCATCTCGGGGCCGACGCCGGGGCACGAGCAGCACATCGTGCTGATCGACAACGGCCGGCGCGCGCTGGCCGCGGACCCCGACACCGCCGATGCGCTGCGCTGCATCCGCTGCGGCGCGTGCGCGAACGTCTGTCCCGCGTACCAGGTGGTCGGCGGGCACGCGTTCGGGCACGTCTACACGGGCCCGATCGGCCTCGTCACGACCGCCTATCACCACGGACTCGACGCGGCCGCGGGGCCGCAGTCGCTCTGCGTCTCGTGCGGCGCGTGCGCGACGGTGTGCCCCGTCGAGATCCCGATCCCCGCGCAGATCCTCGCCGTGCGGCGTCGCGTCACGGAGCGCAGGGTTCCCGGCCGCGCGAAACGGCTCGCGCTGCGCGCGTGCGCCTCGCGCCGCCTCGTCGGCGCGCTCGCGCGCGTGGCGGCGGTCGCGGC
>VGNK01000371.1 GCA_016866055.1 Chloroflexota bacterium
CAGTCCGCGGTCCTCCTCTCCACGACGCCGGCGAGCGCGTGGCTCGAGCAGCGCGTGGGGGTCGAGCCCGGTGCGTGGTATGCCGCCTCCGCGGTGCTGCGCCCGGACGACGGCGTCGCCACCGCGTGGCTGCGCGTCGCCTGGTACGCCTCACCGGATGCGAGCGGCAGCCAGCTGTCGACGGTCGACTCGGAGCCCGTCGGCGCGGCGGCGAGGGAGGAAGACGTCGACGCGGCCGCAGGGTTCGTGGACGTCGCGTCGCTCCCGCTCGCCGCCGTCGGCGGCGCCGGCGCCGGCGAGGTGACGCTCGGCCCGGTGCAGGCGCCGACGAGCGCGCGCTCGGCGCGGCTGCGGCTGATGCTGCGCCCGCGCACCGCGTCGCGCGCCGAGCTCGTCGTCGAACGCGCGGAGTTCGGCGCGGCGCGGGCGCCGGCGGCGCCCGTCGAGGAGCGGCCGGCCGGCCCGCCCCTGGCGTTCGAATCGCTGCTGAACGGCGACTTCGAGGACCCCGCAGACCTCGCGGGGTGGTCCCGGCACGGCGGTGTGGCCCAGGTCGCGACCGGGCTCGGGGAGGGGCGGGCCGCGTTGCTGCAGTCGGCGTCGAAGGCGACGAAGTGGCTCGAGCAGCGCGTGGGGGTGACCGGGGGCGCGTGGTACGCGCTGGCCGCGTGGCTGGCGCCGGCCGGGGATGCCGATGCCGCGTGGCTGCGGTTCGCCTGGTACGCGAGCGACGACGCGAGCGGCGCGCAGATCGGCGCCGCCGACTCGCCGCGAGTGGCGGGCGGAGCGCCCGCGGCGCGCGTCTCCGTCGAGGCGGAGGCGCCGCCGGCCGCGCGCTCGGCCCGCGTGCGCGTGCTGCTCCGCCCGCGGGACGCGGCGCCGGCGAGCCTCGCGATCGACGACGTCTCACTCGCGCGCGTCGTCGATGTCGAGCTCGAGGCGGCGGAGCCGGCGGCGGCTCCCGCGGGAGCCGCCGCGGCGCGGAGCCGCGCCACGCCTTCCCGAGCGGCCTCCCCCAAGCCCGAGCTTCGACGCCCGGCCGCGGAGCTGGGGGCGGCGCAGCGGCTCCTGCGCATCACCGAGCTGCTCCCGGACCCGGTCGACCGACCCGACGGCGATCACGAGTGGGTGGAGGTCACGAACCTCGCGGGATGGGCCGCGCCGCTCGCCGGCGCCACGCTTCGAGACGGGCGGCGGTCGATCGCGCTGCCCGACATCGTGCTCCCGCCGGGCGGCTCGGTCGTCGTCGCCGGCTGCTGCGCCGACCTCGGCGAGGCGCTCGTCTACCACCCCCCCGGTGGGCTCGGCATCGCGCTCGCGAACGCGGGCGGGCGGCTCCAGCTCCACGCGGCCGACGGCGAGCGACTCGACGCGGTCACGTACGGCCCGGACGGCGCGGTCGCGGCCGGCGACGGGTCGAGCGCGAAGTCGCCGCGGTCCGGGCACTCGCTGGAGCGCGTCTTCGACACCGCCGGCGTGTTGCGCGACGCGCGGCCCGCGGAGCGACCGACCCCCGGGCGCGCGAGCATCGCGGGCGAGGTGCCGCCTGCCGTG
>VGNK01000372.1 GCA_016866055.1 Chloroflexota bacterium
CGCGCGCGAAGCTCCGCGCGGTAGCGCGGCCACGCGAGGGTGTCCGCGGGCGCGGCGCCCGCCGCGGTGGCTGCCAGCTCGGCGAGCAGCGTGCGGTACTCCGCGAGGGTGTCGCGGCAGGCGGCACAGTCCGCGAGGTGCGCGTCGAGGCGCTCTCGCTCGGCGGCGGCGAGGTCGCCGGCCGCGTAGCCCGCGAGCGCCGCGTCGGGATGCCGGCTCACACGTCCTCCTTGCGGACCAGCGTCCGGAGCGCGGCCAGCGCCCGGTGCAGGTGCACGCGCGCGGTCGCCTCCGCGCAGCCCATGACGGCCGCCACCTCGCTCATCGACAGCTCCTCCTGGACGTGGAGCGCGAGCACCGCGCGCTGCTGCGGCGAGAGCCGCTCGGCGGCCTCCCACACACGCGCCACCGTGCGCGCGCGGCCGATCGCCTCGACCGGGTCGTCCACGGCTGCCGGCTGGCGATCGAGCAGGGACGGCTCGTCCTCTCGCTCTCGCTCGCCGGCGCCGAAGACCTGGTGCCACCACCGGTGCTTGCGCCGGTGGTCGAGACAGAGATTGACGAGCAGGCGGTAGAACCAGGTCGAGAACCGTGCCCGCCCGCGAAAGCTCGCGGCCGTCTGGAAGAGCCGCAGGAACGCTTCCTGGGAGAGATCGCGGGCCTCCTCCGTGTCGCGCAGGATGGACCAGGCGAGCCGGAAGGCCCGCTGCCGGTGACGCTCGACGAGCACGTCGAAGGCGGCTTCGTCGCCGTCGCCGACCCGCCCGCAGAGCGCCTCATCCGAAGGCTCCACCACCCCAACTTCGCATATCCATCCGTATGACGGGGCCCGGAGCGGCCCCGTTTACCGGGGCCCGCCGGGGTGAGGGTCAGTCGAGGACGACGAGGCCGGGGCCGGTGCGATTGAAGGTCTTGGGGCCCTGCGACGAGACCCAGACGGTCTCGATCAGGCGCCCGGCGGGGCCGCTGACGGTGACGGCGAGCACGCTGTCGGCCTCGATGACGTCGTCCACGTCGGAACCGACGTCCGGCAGCTCGCGCGCGTCCAGGCCGATGCCGTGCGCGCTGACCGACGCCCCGGCGCCGGCGAAGGCCCGGTGGACGTCGCGCGCGGTCGTCCCGGGGCGCAGCGCGCGCACGACCGCGGCGAGCGCGTCCTCCAACGCCGTGTGCGCGGCGTCGTCGGCCTCGCGCGGCGCGCCCAGCACGGCGAGGCGGGCGACCGCGGCGTGATAGCCCCGGCGGCGCCCGGCGAGCTCGAGCTGCACGACCGCGCCCGCTTCGAGCGGGGCCGCGGATCGGCCCGCGGTCACCGTGGCGGTGTCCAGCGTCATGCCCTGCCGGGCCGCGGCCGTCGTGCACACCGCCACCGCGTCCTGTGCCGTCATGCCGGGTACCAGGACCTGCACGAGCGCGTCGAGCGACTCTTCGAGGATCAGCAGCCCGCGCTGCAGGCACTCCAGCTCGAACGGCGACTTCGCGGCGCGCGCGCGGCGCCAGAGCGCGGCGGCCGATCGCGTCGCGCGCGGCGCGA
>VGNK01000373.1 GCA_016866055.1 Chloroflexota bacterium
ACCCACCGCGATCGCGGGGCCCGGCCAGAGCAGCGCGCGCCCGGCGCCCGCGGCGCCCCCGTCGCCGGCCGCGCCGGCGTACGCCGCCCACGCGGCAGCCACCAACACGCCCGGCAGCGGCAGCCACCACGGGAAGCGCGGCTGCCCGTCGTCGAGCACCGGCGAGCGCAGCTGACCCGCAGGCGCCTCATCATCTTCGTGCATCGCGGCGGTGATCGTACGCCGGAGGGCAGGCAGGGGGGAGAACGCGCGACCCTCACCCCTAGCCCCTCCCATGGGGAGTACGGCACCGGACCTGGCTTGGTCCGCACCAGGCCGTACTCGGGCTCACCACCTGTCGCGCAGTACCTGACGCGCGCCGAAGCCGGGGGGAAAGCGGCTGTCGCCGCTAGGGGAACAGGTCGCGCTCGAACGGGCGCACGATCTCGCGCGCGGAGCCTTCGCCGGGCTCGTACGGGTAGCCACGCACGAACGCGGCGGGGATGGCGGCGCGCTTCTCCATCACTAGCCCGCCCGCGGCCGCCAGCTCGTCCGCGACGCACGGCATGGTCACGCGCAGCGGGCGGCCGTCGAGGTCCAGTTCGCCCTCGTACGGGCGCAGCGGGCGCAACCCGGCCACGCCGATCGCAACGTTCGTCTGACCTTCGCGCCACGCGCGCCCGAACGTGTCCGTCATCACCACCGCCACCTCGACGCCGGCGCGCTCGCGCAGCGCGTCGCGCAGCGCGCGGCACGACGCGTCCGGATCGAGCGGCAGCAGCGAGACGAGCCCGTCGCCGCCCACATTCGACGCGTCGACGCCCGCGTTCGCGCACACGAGGCCATGCCGCGTCTCCGTGATCAGCACGCCGCGCGCCTGCCGCACGACGCGCACCGACTCCCGCAGCACGGCCTCGACCTGTCGCGCGTCGAGCGCCCAGCGCTCGGCCCACGCGCGCGCGAAGGCGCTGGGCGTGAAGCCGGCGAGCGGCATGACGCGCCCCTCCGCCTTGGACACCACGCGCTGCGTGACGACGAGCACGTCGCCGGCCGCGAGCGGCGTGCGCTGCGCGCGCGCCGCGTCCGCGATCAGCGCCGCCAGCTCGTCGCCCGCGCGCACCTCCGGGATGCCGCGCAAGCCGATGATGCGCAGCGCGCTGCCATCCGCAGCCCCCGCCGCGGCGTTCACGCGGGCAGGCCCTTGATGCGCACCGCGCTCTGTGCCCTGTAGCGCCCGTTGATGCCTATCAGCAGCACCGTCAGTCCCTCCACGAAGCGCGAGTAGCGCAGCGGGCCCGCGTCCACCGCGCGCACCCCCGCGAACTCCGCCGCGAACCCCGACACCAGCTGCTTCGCTTCGACGTCGTCGCCGGTGACCAGCACGTCCGCGTCGAGCGCGTGGGTGGGGTCGAGCAGCAGCTCCGCCGGCAACGTGTGAAACGCGCCGACGACGCGCGAGCGCGGCAGCAGCTGCGCCGCCTCCTCAGCCGCCGAGCCGGCCGGCACGGCGACCGGCCGCGGCCCGCGCTCGAAGCGCACCGGCACGACC
>VGNK01000374.1 GCA_016866055.1 Chloroflexota bacterium
CACGAGCTGCGCACGCTGCTCGTCGACGAAGCGCGTGTGGACGCGCCCGGCGGCGAAGTCGGGGTGGGCGAGGATGCTCTGGAGCAGCGGGATGTTGGTGGCGACCCCCTCGACGCGGAACTCGCTGAGCGCGCGCGCGGTGCGCGCGATCGCGTCGGCGAGGCGGGGCGACGGCGAGTGCCCGATCACCTTCGCGAGCAGCGAGTCGAAGAGCAGGCTCGTCGTGTAGCCGGCGTAGCCGAAACCGTCGGTGCGCATGCCGGGGCCGGTCGGCGGCTCGTAGGCGGTGAGCGTGCCGCTCTCCGGCAGGATCGAGCCGTCCTCGCGGATCGACTCCATGTTGACGCGCGCCTGGATCGCGAAGCCGCGCGGCTCGCCGATGCGCGGACCGTCGAGGCCGAGCTCGGCGAGCGTGGCCCCCTGCGCGATCCGCAGCTGCGCCTGCACGATGTCGACGCCGGTGACCTCTTCGGTGACCGTGTGCTCGACCTGCAGCCGAGCGTTCGTCTCGATGAACGAGAAGTGCTCACCGCGGTCGTCGCGGGAGACGTCGACGAGGAACTCGAAGGTGCCGGCGCTGCGGTAGCCCACGCTGCGCGCGAGGCGCACCGCGGCGTCGATGATGCGGGCGCGCAGGTCGGGGTCGAGGTGGGGCGCCGGTGCGACCTCGACGATCTTCTGGAAGAAGCGCTGGGCGCTGCAGTCGCGCTCGCCGAGGTGGGCGATGGCGCCGTGGGCGTCGCCGAGGATCTGCACCTCGATGTGGCGGGCGCGCGGCATGAACTCCTCGACGTAGAGCGCGTCGTTGCCGAAGGCGGCCCGGGCCTCGGCGCGGCAGCGCTCGTACGCGGCGGCGACCTCGTCGGCGCGGGTGACGACGCGCGCGCCGCGCCCGCCGCCGCCGGCCACGGCCTTGATGATCATGGAGCGGCCGTAGCCGAGCTCCGCGAGGAAGTCCGCCGCCTCCTCGGCGGAGACGGCGCGGTCGATGCCGCGGAACACGGGCACGTCGGCGGCGACCGCCGCGAGGCGCGCGCGGGCCTTGTCGCCGAAGAGTGCGAGCGTCTCCACGCGCGGGCCGACGAAGGCGATCCCGGCCTCCTCGCTGCGGCGGGCGAACTCCGCGTTCTCCGCGAGGAAGCCGTAGCCGGGGTGCACGGCGCTGCAGCCGGTGTCGCGGGCGACGCGGATCAGCTGCTCGATGTCGAGGTAGGCGGCGGAGCCGGCGCCGTCGAGGGTGACGGCCTCGTCGGCCTTGCCGGTGTGGAGCGACCCCGCGTCGTCGGCGGGGGCGACGGCCACGGTGGGCACGTCGAGCTCGGCGGCCGCCCGCATGATGCGGATGGCGATCTCGCCTCGATTCGCGACCAGCAGCTTCATGCGCACCTCGAAACGTTGCCCCGAGGGGAGAATCCACATCGCCGGTGGGGGACCCCGGAGTGTGTACCACGGCGCGCTCGGACGTGCGGCGGGGGGCTCGGCCGGCGGGTCTGCACGCCGGGGGCAGCGTACCCCGGGGTGCGGTG
>VGNK01000375.1 GCA_016866055.1 Chloroflexota bacterium
CTCGAGGTCCGCGCGCGCCTGCGCCAGCCGCGCCGCCTCCACCTCGCGCCGCGTGCGCTCGAGCAGCCGCTCGGCGTCGCGCAGCTCGCGACGGATGCGCGACTGCGCCTCCTCGCGCATGCGCGCGCTCTCCGCGGCGAGCGCGTCCAGCCGGCGCTCGAGGTCCGCGCGCAGCGTCTCCGCCTCCTCCGCCGCCGCCGCGGCGCGCGCCGCGCGCTCCTCCGCGGCGTTCAACTGCGCGCGCAGGTCCCCCAGCAGCGACTCGAGGTCGCGCTGCTCCGCGGTCAGCCCCTCGCGCGCCCGCGCGATCACCTCGGACAGCATCCCCAGGTTGGAGGCGATCGCGAGCGCGTTCGACTGCCCCGGGAGTCCCACGGTCAGCCGGTAGGTCGGCGAGAGCGTCTCGACGTCGAACTCCACGGAGGCGTTCGCCACCCCCTCCGTGCGGTGGGCGTAGAGCTTGAGCTCGCTGTGATGGGTGGTCGCGACGAGCGTCACGCCCTGCGCGATCAGCCGGTCGACGATCGCGATCGCGAGCGCCGCGCCCTCGGTGGGGTCGGTCCCGGCGCCCAGCTCGTCGAGCAGCACGAGCGCCCGCCCGCCCGCCCGCTCGATGATGTCGATGATCGCGGTCATGTGCCCGGAGAACGTCGAGAGCGACTGCTCGATGGACTGCTCGTCGCCGATGTCGGCGAACACCGCCTCGTACACGGGGATGCGCGTCCCCACCTCCGCGGGCACCGGGAGCCCGGCGAGCGCCATCAGGCAGAGGAGGCCCGCGGTCTTCAGCGCGACGGTCTTGCCGCCGGTGTTTGGCCCCGTGATGAGGAGCGCGCGCGTCTCGCCGCCGACGGAGAGCGAGATCGGCACCACGTGGCCGTCGAGCAACGGGTGGCGGGCGCGCTCGAGCCGCAGCTCCGCCGGCGCCTCCACGATCCACGGCTGCTCGCGTCCGGGGACCGCGAGCGCGGTGGCGTCGAGCGCCTCGGCCAGGCGCGCCCGCGCGAGCGCGAGGTCGACGTGCGCCAGCCGCTCGACGGCATCCACGACGTCACCGGCGACCTGGCCGACCGCCTCCGAGAGCTCGCGCAGGATGCGCTCCACCTCGTGGCGCTCCTGCAGCTGCAACTCGCGCCAGCGGTTGCCGAGCTCGACGACCTCGATCGGCTCGATGTAGAGCGTGGCGCCGGAGGCGGAGGTGTCGTGCACGACGCCGCGCATCGCGCCGCGGAAGTCCGCACGCACCGGCAGCACGTAGCGCCCGTCGCGCATCGTCACGATCGGGTCCTGGAGTACGTCGCGGTAGAGCGGCGAGGCGGCGAGCGCCTGCATGCGCTGCTGCAGGCGGTCGTGCGCCTCGGCGAGCTCGCGCCGGATCGCGCGCAGCTCCGGGCTCGCGCCGTCGAGCACCTCGCCGCGGTCGTCGAGCGCCTCATCGATCAGCGCGCGCAGCGGCGCGAGGTCGGCGATGCCGCCGCCGACGGTCGCGAGCAGCGGCGCGTCCTCGCC